>DASVGB010000063.1:0-8434 GCA_036379755.1 Candidatus Saccharimonadia bacterium
TGTGGCAGACCGATCCGGAGCTATATCTATTTTATATTGAAACGGGTTTTATCCGCTAAGTCCCGCTTATTTAACCACGAAGTTGACCAACTTACCCGGAATGTAAATAGTCTTCACGATTGTCAAGCCCGTGGAGTGGCGCTTCACGGCATCACTTTCGGCTGCCATTTGCTTCACCTCATCCTCGGCCACATCGGAATTAAGCTCGATTTGTCCGCGAGTCTTACCGTTTACTTGCAGCACAATCGTCATAAGAGCATCTTCCACAAGTGTCGGATCGAACGTTGGCCAGCTGGCCTCATGCACGCTGCCCTTGCCATCAAGCTGCTCCCATAACTCCTCCGAGATATGCGGTGCAAACGGCGCCACAATCGCAACCACTAAGCGCAGATTTTTCTGCCATACCTCGCTGCCCAACGGCAACTTAGTTTTCAGCCGGTACAGTTCATTCACCAACTCCATCTGAGCAGCAATCGCGGTATTAAAACCAAACTTTTCAAGATCAACAGTAACTTTCTTAATAGTTTTATGAACGGCAACTGCCACGGCCGTCTCCAATGCCTGATCGGTTCCGGTATTGCCTTGATCCGGTTTAGCCTCCAGGTGTTCTTGGACGAGCGCCCACACCCGGTTCAAAAAGCGCTTAGTGCCGTCAATACCGGTAGGATTCCAGTTAATGTTTTGATCGTAGGGACCAATAAATAATTCATACAGTCGTAGAGCGTCGGCCCCATACCCTTCCTCAATCAAATCAACCGGATCAACCACGTTTCCCTTTGATTTACTCATTTTCGATCCGTCAGGAGCCAAAATATAACCGTTGTAGCGCAGGCCCCTGAAAGGCTCTTCAACCGTTAGTAAATCTTGATCACGGAAAAACATCGTCCAAAAACGAGCATACAACAAATGGGCAACCGCATGATCGGCGCCAACATAAATATCCACCGGCATCCAATAATCCGCCTTTGCGCGGGAAAAGGCCTCTTTGTCATTGTGGGGATCGGTATAACGCAGGAAGTACCAGCTGGAGCAGGCATAGCCATCCATAGTATCGGTTTCCCTTTCGGCCGGACCGCCGCACTCCGGACAGGTCGTGTGCAACCAATCTTTAGCCCGGGCTAAAGCCGAACGCCCGTCGCCGTTGGGCTGATACGACTCCACCTTGGGCAGCTCGACCGGCAACTGGTCTTCCGGCACCAGCACAGCGCCGTCCTTCGGGCAATGAATGATCGGGATTGGCGCACCCCAATACCGTTGGCGGCTGATCAACCAGTCGCGCATCTTGTAATTAACGGTTTCCTTCGCCGAGCCCTTAGCTGCCAACCAAGCAGTAATTTGGTCTCTGGCCACCTCGCTGCGCAGACCGGTAAACTCACCGGAATCAATTAAAATGCCTTCACCGGTATAGGTATATTCCTTGGCCTGGACCTTAACTGCCTCATCCTTGTCCTCTGGGATTACCGTCACCCGCGCCGGAATATCAAACTTGTTTAAGAATGCAAAATCGCGCTCATCGTGGATGTCGCCAAAGACTGCACCGGTACCGTAGCCACCCAATACAAAGTCACCAATCCAAATCGGAAGTTTCTCCTCATTAGCCGGATTAATGGCATAGGATCCGGTAAAAACACCTGTTTTCTCCTTATCGCCTTCGGCTAACCGCTCCACGTCGTCCTTGCCGGCCGACTCTTCAATGTATTGTGCAATATCCTTCTGCTGAGCTTGAGTCGTAATTTTTTCAACCAAGGCATGCTCCGGTGCTAGCACTATAAAGGCTGCGCTAAAGATGGTATCAGCGCGCGTTGTGAAGACATCAATCTGCTCATCCGCATGACCCTCTATCTCAAACCTAAGCTCAGCCCCGACGCTGCGGCCAATCCAGTTGCGCTGCTGAATTTTAATCTTCTCTGGCCAGTCCAATTCATTGAGCCCCTCCAGCAAACGATCGGCATAATCGGTAATCTTAAAAAACCACTGCTTCAATGACTTTTTAATCACTGGGTTATCGCAGCGCCAGCACCGGCCATTCACCACCTGCTCATCGGCCAGCACAGTTTGATCGTGCTCGCACCACCACTGCAAATTCTCTTTTTGGTAGGCCAAGCCGCTCTTCAATAACTGCAAGAATATCCACTGGGTCCAGCGATAATACCCCGGATCGCTGGTAACTGCCTCACGCGACCAGTCGTATGACATGCCGAGCTTTTTCAGCTGTCCTTTAAAAACGGCAATCTGCCTGTCGGTCGCCTCCTGCGGTGAAATACCGGTTTTAATCGCATAGTTTTCGGTAGGCAAACCGAAGGCATCAAAACCGATGGTCCGCAGCACATTCTTCCCCTTTTGGCGCAGATACAGCGCGTAGGTGTCGCTAATCGAAAAGTTGCGTACATGGCCGACGTGCAAACCGGCGCCCGAGGGGTATGGAAACATATCGATTACGTAAGCTTTCTGGCGCGACGGTTCCTCGCCGACTTCATACAGCTTGGTATCCTCCCAAATCTGTTGCCATTTGGGTTCAAGTTGTTTGGGCTCGTAACGTTTCATGTATGGCTTATTGTAGCAAATTGCTTACCGCTTGAGCTTAGGTATGGCATAATGAGAGGAATGTCGCAGCCAAACCCCAAACGGTTTTCCAGCCCAGCCAGCTTTATTGGCCTTCAAAACCAAGGAATTATTTCCTTTGGATCCGGACAACCTGATCTGCCGCCCCCGCCCGGTATTTTTGAGAAGCTGGAAACGCCGCAAGTCTTTCAATACGGGTTAATTCAAGGTGAAATTGAACTGCGCGAGCGGCTTAGCCAGGACTACCCCGGCATCCGTCCGGATAATTACATTATTACCAACGGCGCATCTGAGGCTCTAGACCTGACCTTCCGTGCCATTCACGAACTCCACGGCCCAGTGAAGGTTCTCGTCTGCCGGCCGTACTACTATTCCTACCCCCCAATCCTTGAGTTGGCCGGTCTGGAACCGGTGTATTCCGATCTTGTTGACGGACGAATCGATCTTGAAGATTTTAAAACCAAGCTACCGGAAGTCAAAGCAATCCTCATCAATTCCCCCTCAAATCCTACTGGGCGCATTGAAGACATTGAGACACTCAAAACCATTGAAGCAATCGCCGCTGAACACGACAAATATGTGATTTCGGATGAGGTTTATAAAGATTTAATTTATACCCGCGAAAACTACTACATCAAGGGCAAGCACGTTATTACCATTAACTCCTTCTCCAAGACCTATGCCATGTGTGGCCTGCGAATTGGCTACCTCTGCACGCCCGACCACGCCCTTCTCGACAAAGTATTTGAAATGAAGACCCACACTTCCATGAATACCAGCATCATCGGCCAGCAGATGGCGCTACGAGCGCTCAACGTCCCTCCGGGCTACGTTGAAGACCAAACCGCCGTCTGGAAAGAGCGCCGCGACTTTATTTATAACGAACTGGTTGCCATGGGTTTCGACTTATGGAACCCGGAAGGGGCATTTTACGTCTTTCCCAGGGTTAGCAATGCCTCGCAAGTCGTTACTGATCTCTTCTATGATCATCAAGTTATTGTGTACGACGGCGCGTGGTTTGGTGATCCCGGTCGGATCCGGCTATCATATGCACTAGACATCAAGCAGATGGAAGAAGGGCTGAAGCGGATCGGGCACTATTTTGAAGCTAAAAAAGACTGGCTCAGCAATTAGTTATACCCGTCGCATTCGTCGCCGGGTTTCCTCGATCACTAAATTAACCAGATAGTACGCCTGATTAATCACCAGGTCGCGAGCATGCAGATATTCCACCGCCTCGCCGCCGAAGCCGCGCTTAAATCGAGTGATGCCAGCAAAGCGGTGATTCGGTTGGTCGGGCGGAGCAATCCCCCAAAAGTTGTAACGGCTCATCCCCCGACGCTTAGCCTCTTTTATGGCCTCCCATTGAATCGCGTAGGCACCTGGATACTGCCGGCCGGCATCGGTGCTGGCGCCATAATGGTAAACCGCCTCCTGGCCTTGGAAAATAATGAAAGCCTGAGCCAAAACCTGGCCCTCATACGCGGCAGTATAGAGAAGTGCTTGCTTAGCAGCCGTAAAGACCTGGAACTGCTTTTCCAAAAATTGATACGAAAACGGTACAAATCCTTGACGCTTAGCCGTCTCAATTTGCAGATCGTAAAATGCCTGCATGTCCTTGGTTTCGGCTGAGCTGGTAACGTTAATGCCAACCTTTATGCTGTTCTTTACCTCATATTTCGTACCCTTGCGCATCTTAGTCAAAATTTCTTCTTCCGGTAGCGTAATATCTAGCTGCTGCGTTAGCTCGGCATGCAAATGAGTAGGAGCGCCGCGAAATCCCAGTTCAGCAAAAAGTGTAGTAGAAAAATCATCGGTTATTAACTGGGGGCGAACCCGCACAAACACACATTTTTCGGTTTTCGCTTGAACCCGAATCTCTGCAACGAATACCTTAACCGCTGCTGTATCATGCCAGTCAATAATCGGTCCGCCCGGAACGGTTACGTAGCGGCCGCGGCGAGCGGGCTCTACAACCGACAGCATGAGGCCAACTAGCTTACCGCTTTTATAGAATCCGCGGCGAAGCACTGTCTTGCCAAGCGCTAAATGAAACTCGCCCCATTGCCAGGATTGCAAAAAATTGGATTCCGGATGGGACGCTAAAAACGCCCCCCAATCCTGCTGATTATCGATCGGTTTTACTTCGATTTGAGCCATGCGTTGATATGCTCGCTAATGTTAAGTGCATCGGACTCGGAAATTGCGCGGTGAGTAGGTAAATTGAGAATGTGTGCAACCACTTGCTCGGAACCCGGACATTGGCCCTTTTGATAGGTAGTTTTCTCGATGTAGCGAGGCGGCGCAATCGGCGCGTCATACCAGGTATCAGCGATGAAAATTTGCTGTTGAGCTAAATACTGTATCAGCTCATCGCGGTGCCTAACTCGAATTGGAAAGCGTAAGTTCGAGGCTTGCGGCGTTTGGCTGGGTAGTTCTAGAAACTGCACGCCGCGTTGTAGCGTTTGGGCATACACTTGTGCGATTCGCTGGCGGCGAGCCAAATTACTCTCAAGCGTGCTAAAGCCTTTCAGGGTTAAGGCGCAATACCATCCCGGCAAACGATGGCCTTGATAAAATTCGCCGTCAACCGACCTTGAAAGCAGGCCAAGTGCTTTGTAGGCTGCGTGCACTAACTTGCCAATGCCAAAGCCATAGCCAAATCTGATTTTAGCGGTTAGTAATGGATATAAGTGATCGCGAAAACGCGGAGTTAGCGGAGGCTTGGGCAAACGAGAGCTAGACTTAAGCTGGTACTTGGGATTACGTGCAACCAGGGCTCCGCCTGAAACAGCATCGATCATTTTGTCCCTCCCAAACGATAGCATCACAAAATCTCCTACCGTCCCGGCTTCGCCGCCATCGGCATAGACTATGCCCGGACTGTGCGCTAAATCTTCAATAAGCATAATGCCATGCTTACGACATACTTCAACTATTCCCTGAATGTCGCAAGCATATCCTAAGGTATTTTGTATGACCACAGCCTTAATGGCTGGATTCGACTCGACTGCCGCTGCCAATGTTGCGGCCGAAAAATTGAGTTGTTCCGGCTCGATATCCATAAAATGGGCTTCAAGACCGGCACTTTCAACGGCTTTATAAACCGCAAAACAGGTAAATCCACTAATGGCAACCGCTGAACCTTTGGGAAGATCGAGCGTTTTAAAGGCCAGGCAAAGGGCTTCGCGCCCCTTATAAACCAGGGTTGCATGACCCCCATAACGCTCCTCAAGTAAAGCTGTAAGCTTTTGGGCTGCTCCCGGCTGATGAATGCCAGACAACGCCTGCATTACCGCCGAGGGCCTGTAGTTGGAGCCGAGTGAATTAAACACACTCATTTGAGCGCCCCAACAATAATCTGACCAACCTCTTCATGGTGGGTATACACCGGCGTATGCCGACCGCCTTCGATTATATGCAGTTTGGCGTGCGGCAAGCGTTGTTCTAAGGCTTGGCCATCGGCTAGAGGAGTAACCCTATCCTCCCGCCCCCAAATAATGGTGGTGGGGGCGAATATTTGTTCGACCGGCAACAACTTATCGGCCTCGTGCATATTAATCATCGTTGTGCGCATATTAGGCGGCGCTTGATGGTAGTCTTGTGCCCGAGCTATCTTATAGAGTGCTGCTCTGATCTTGGCTGAAGAAGTCAGCGCTTTACCGGCCTTGGCCACCTTGCCAAATACCAGCCGTTTCAGCTGCAACAGTGGTTCATTATGATAAATACCGGCGCTATCAACTAAAATCAGATGGTGTATCCGTTTGGGGTAGCGTGCGGCGAAGGCCAGTCCGATGCGACCCCCATTTGAATGGCCCATCAGCACGAAAGGCTTAGGATGCTTAGCCGTCGCCTGATTCAGCCACTCAACATATTTGGGCACGTCCCATACGTCGCGGCTTTCAGCGGTTAAGCCCGGTACATGCAGCATTTCCGGCTCGAAACCCTGCTGTTTTAGCCAGGCGACCAATGGCTCCCAGCGTTTGGTCGAATAGGTCCAGCCATGCAAAATGTAAATCTTACCTAAAGCTCCCACTGTTCACGCCTCCGCTGCCACACTGGTCCGCGCCGGCAAAGCTTCGCTTCATCGCTGGGATCGGACAGCAAATGCTCTACCACACCATCCAAAAACCGAGATCCTTTAAACAAAATGATTTCACCTCCCTTAAGATGATTTTGCAGGTAATCAAGTACCGGCCGGGGTTTTAAAAACACCTCAATCGGTGCTTTATCGCCGAGCAGCTCCTTGAGTCGCGGCGCGGTATATTTTGACATGCGCGGACCCATAAGAATAATGCGATCGAGATTCAACTTTGCTATCGACTCTGCAATTGCCCTATGCTCATCCGCCTCCGAATCGCCCTGTTCTAACATGTCGCTAATAACCAGCCACTTGGGCTTTCCCGGGTATTTCGCGAACAAACCGAGTACCGCCCGCACCGCATCCGGAATGGCATTATAGGTACTGTCAATCAAGGTTGTCTTCTTGATGCCCTTAAAAACCGTGCTACGCCCTGGCGGCGCAATAAAGCTCGAAAACTTTTTATCAACCTCAATGCCCAAGTAGCGGCATGCCTCCACAACGGCAGCCATCGACAAACCCGCCTCTTGGGGCACTAAGCCCGGTACTGTATAGGTGGTACCGTCAATTTTAAAGACGGTATGATCGGCTTTAATTGCATACCCGGTAATAGTATCCGGACGGACCGCTTCAATTTTTGCCGATGTACGGTCGCCTTGATTGATAATCAGGGCTTCGGAATCATTAATAATTGCTAATTTAGCGGCTGCAGCCAGATAGGCGCCGAATTCATAGGCTATTGCCTCTCTTACATCCAAGAACAAACCATCGGCCACCTGGCTATCAAAATTATAACTATGGCTTTTATCGCTGCTCAACCAAATTGTCACCTCCGGCTTCACTAATGAGCTAATAAACTCTGCCTCCCCTGGCCGGTCGGAATCTGCCTCTACTACATAAATGGATTCGTTGAGGGGTTTTTTAAAGGCGCGAAACGGGGCTGTTATAAACAAGTCAATCCACTCCGACTTGGCATTGCTGCGCGGCGGAAAACCCAAAATATCAAAAGGTATGCCAAATGCGCTATTGGCATGATGCGAATAATGAGCCCGCTTACCAATTTGCGACTCCAGCATATGAAGCAAGGTAGTTTTGCCGCTAGAACCGGTTACCAGGACAACTCGGGGATTCCATCGGTTAAACTGCAAACGGGCCCAAAAACGAAAGTATCCGGCAACAGGAAAGTACAGTATCTGCTTCAATTTCTGAATCATAACCTAATTGTAGCATCGCTACAGGTGATTTTGCCTACTTCTGCTTTGTCAGCTCCTCGGTAAGCAGTTGCTCGGATAGTTCAATATGATGCGCTGCCACCATTTCAGCTTTAATTGCCATGGCTAGGCGCTTCTTGGCTTCATTGGGCGAACCTTGGCTGAGCCAATCAAGCACTCCCTGCCGATCATCCGGATCACAGACAATTAAACGGCCTCCCTTTGCCGCTGCATGCAGCATAGTTGGACCGCCCACGTCAGTTTTTTGACGGATGCTTTCAAGTGTCCGATCTAGATTGTCCTGCTCTTGTTCCAACGGATATAAATCCACGCACACCAGGTCGATATAAGAAAGTCCCAGCCGCTCCATTTCGTCTTTATCGGTTTCATAGCCTGCCAATAACCCGGCATGAATCTCGCGCGACAACGTGACAACCTTATGGCCCAAAATTGCCTCGCCCCCTACCAACTCTGCTACGTCGCGGACACTAATCCCGGCAGCGGCTAAGATCTTCGCGGTACCGCCGGAAGCCAAAACCTGCCAGCCCTGGTCAACCAACCCCTTCGCAAACGCTGCGAT
>DASVGB010000064.1:0-3734 GCA_036379755.1 Candidatus Saccharimonadia bacterium
CTTGAAAACCGGTTAACGAAGCTTTATAGTTACTGCCACTATAGCACTCGCAAACAAAATAGACTACTTGCTATAAAATGTATAGTAAATTATTATTTTCTAACATGCTACAAAAATTAAAGTAACTCTAGGGGGATTATGAAAGCAGCGCAAATCAGCGAGTACGGCGATGCGTCCGTTATTACTATTAATGAAATTGATAAGCCTAACGTCGGCAAGAGGCAGATCCTGGTTGAAGTGCATGCTTCAAGTATCAACCCATTTGACGCAAAATTACGCGCCGGCTATATGAAGGAAAGGATTCCGCTGCAATTCCCCGCTACGCTTGGCGGAGATATTGCTGGCATCGTGTCGGAACGTGGCGATGATGTGACCACGGTAGTTGTTGGCGACCAGGTTTATGGCCAGGCTGCGATTGTAGCCGGCGGCAGCGGGGCATTTGCCGAATACGCTGCCACTAAGGCTAGCCAAATTGCAAAAGCACCAAAAAATGTTGATTTCAAGCAAGCCGCATCGTTGACACTTGTTGGCCCAAGTGCTTGGCAGGCCATGATCCAGCACATTAAGCTGCAGCCGGATCAGAAGATTTTTATTCATGGAGGTGCCGGCGGCATTGGCATTATTGCGATTCAAATTGCCAAACATCTTGGTGCTCATGTCGCAACTACTGCCAGCGGCGGCGGCATTGAGACTGTAACAAAGCTCGGTGCTGATGAGGTTATTGATTATAAAAAGCACAACTTTATCGAATCACTCAACGACTATGACGCGGTTTTTGACACTGTTGGCGGTGATGATTTCACGAAAGCGCTCAGCATTCTCAAGCCAGGTGGTATCGCGGTTTCAACCGCCGGGCAAGCCGATCAAGCCAAGGCCAACGAGCTTGGCGTTACCGCTATTGCCCAAAGTACCAAGGTAACAACCGAGGCGCTCAACGAACTTCGATTGCTCGTTGAAGAGGGTATCGTGACGCCGCAGGTTAGTAAAGTGTTTCCATTAGCAGCAGTCAGCGAAGCATTTAGAGCTTGGGAAAGCGGTAATGTTCAGGGGAAAGTTGTGATCGAAGTTAGATAGAGTTAGTCGTCACCAATTTCCGCTAGTACGTGTGCTACTTAGCGCCTTCAAATGCCGCTTCAAGTTGGGCGATATCAAGCTTAACCATTGGCAGCATTGCATCCATCACAGCCTTCTTTTGCTCGGGTGTAGCCAACTCATCACCCAGCATTCTTCCCAATTGAACGGGTGTAATTTGCCAGGTTAAACCAAACTTATCGGTTACCCAGCCACACTGCAGCGGCTTACCTCCGTCTGTCAGCTTTTCCCACACCTCATCAATTTCTTCCTGGGTTTCAAATTCAAATAAGAAAGAAATGGCGCCCGTCATTTCAAATTGAGGACCACCGTCTAGGCACATAAATTCCTGGCCTTCAAGCTCAAATACGCCAGTCAATACTTTTCCCTTGAGCTTCTCCTCGCCCGGTATGCCTTGGTCTCCGGAATAGCGCTCAATATGAGTTATCTTTGAATTTCTGAAAGTCGAAACATAGTAATTCATCGCCTCTTCGGCACCGCTCTCGAACCAAATACAGGGCTTAAATTTTTGCATGCCTACCTCCTAACTAATAGGAGTTGATTATAGCAAAAAAGCTGCGATGATATCTTCCTTTACTTTACGCTGTACCTCTTTGATACTCATCTGCCCAACATTAAAAATAATATCAGCATTTTTTTTGGTCGGTTCAACATACTTATTGTGCATCGGGATTACAATGTCGTCTTCATAAATTACTTTATCTTTTCTTCTGCCTGCACGTGTCGCCTCGTTCAAATCAATATAGTATTTTCGAGCATACTGCTCATTAAGTTTTGAATTATAAAGTGCCAGGTAGCCTTCTATAAGCACAATTGGTCTTGGTTGAAGCGTGCGAGATATCATCTGGCCGTGCTTAAAATAATTAGAGTTCGACCGATGGCTCCAAACGTCAATCGTTATGCTTTTACCACTTCGCAGTTTGTTCAGATCCGCCATCAAATCACTCCATCGAATAATGTCAGGATGATCCCAATTAATCTGCCCATGGATCACTGGCAGATTAGGCACATCTTTGCGGTACTGATAATCATCAAGATTTAATACTTCAAATACTTCAGGCTCGGCATCAACTAATCCATAGCACAAAGTACTTTTCCCAACGCCAGAGCCGCCAGCTATACCAATAAATTTCATATCGTCAGTATATCAAATGGCTTGGCGCAGCTAAAAGTCTGTCCTGCTCCAAGACGATAGCAAGTAAGGGCATACAAGCTATATAAGTTGATTAAGAACATCTTTTAGCGACATATCGCCATGAGCATAAAACGTAATTTTCCTATCTCTTGAAATCCCCACCACAGTTCTCCTGATTACTTTAATGGGACCAAATGAAAAAAGACTGTCGTACTTTCTAGAAACTTCATAACCCTCATCAGATAGTAAAGGCAGATTAAGCCGCCTGGTGTCGGCGAAGAGCTTATGGGATTCAGCACTGGCATTGTTTATGCCCCACGCAACTAGATTGTCCTTCTGAAATAAGGTCAACTCATTATTAATTGTACATAGCTGCTTAGTGCAGGAAGGTGATTGATCATAGGGGTAGAAAAATAAAAAGACACTCTTCTGCCGCAACGCATGATAGAGGTTTCTTACTGCGCCCGATTGATCTTGCAAACTAAAGTTAGGAGCTAATGTCCCAAGTACTGGGTTCTCTAAAGCGGACATTAAGGCTTACTTTTTTCTGCCAGCTTCATACACAACTACAGTTATTGAGAGCTTAGGATTTAAATGATCATGGAAACTAAATGTACCAGTTTGGTGAAACTGAACCCTGTAAGCTTCCAAGAGACCAAACATGCCCGAATCTTTACCATCCGACTGATGCTCATGGACACCCGTATGGGCTTGATGGTGAACTTCGTCATCGCCGCTACCCTGGCTCATTTTATGCTGCTTTCCATCTTTGGCATCAAATTGAACATACCCCCCCTTAACAACCGCTATCACGTTAGGATCGGCCCCTTGGCTGGTGAGGCTAACATGGTGAATTGGGTTGCTGTTTTGTGATGCCATAGATTCAGCAATCCAAAACCCAAGGCCACCAAAGACCGTCAAGCTACCGGCTGCAACCAATATTTGAAGTTTAGACAATTTCATTCTGTTACCTCCACAGACCCATGCATGTAAGGATGAGGGCTGCAATGGTATTTGAAGATTCCGGCATTAGCAAATGTGAACTGATAAGTCTCATTTTTGCCGAATAACGGGCCGTTCGGCCCTCCTGCGGGCTGACCATCGTCAACCTCTACATTATGTTTAGCCGTATCAGTATTAGTCCAAGTCACGGTAGTTCCTTTTTTGACCTTGAGGGGATTGGGATTGAAGGTATAATTTTGGATTACAACGCTTTTATCATCGGCTGGCTGAATTGTTCCTGCTTGCTTGGACGTATTACCCATTTTGTAAGCTGTAGAGTGGTTAGGGCGGCTGCTAGACGCCATAACCATGACTATCACTGCAACGAGGCCCAGTACCATTAATATAATTACTTTTCTGTTCAATATGTCTCCTTCACAAACCAGAAGCCGGAATTGGCTCCTGGTTATCCTTCAGTTTAGAACTTATCTGGGCTCTGCTTAACAATCGCGCCACTAATGGCATCGGCAATTTTACCGATTTGCTCGTTGGCTTCATGCTCTTT
>DASVGB010000065.1:0-4693 GCA_036379755.1 Candidatus Saccharimonadia bacterium
CTCCGTGGTCCCCACCCGTTGGGTTGAATTACCTCAAAGCCTGCGGCACGCCCTCACCCAATGACGAATTTGACTATTGGGAGCCAGACGTGAACGATGACAATGTTGTAAACCAAGCAGACGTTACTATAGCTCAGTCATATGTCGGTCAAGGTGATGGCCGTAACTATTTATATATCAATGATTATGTAAACGCCAACCCGCAGCCAGAGACCGGCCCGTGGCGGCGCTATGATATGGATATGGATGGGTGGGTTAAAGACCTCGATGTGAATATTGTCAGAAGCCACCTTGGCAAGTTGTGCAGCAACTAGACGCAATCTAACGATTACAGATAATCTAGCTTTCATTTTGAAGCGTGACTTAGAGCCGAAAGATCCTTTATGCCAACGGGACCTAGAACATATCCCTGATCATGTAACAGCAGAAGACTGATTACATCTCCTACTGATATACTGTAAAGCTATCAATGCTTAAACAGTTGAACGGCAATGCAAAAAATCATTCTCTATTATAAGTTCGCCCCTGTTCCTGATCCGCAGGCTGTTATGCTCTGGCAGAAAACGCTATGTGAAAGCCTTGGCTTAAAGGGCCGCATCATTATTAGTAAACAAGGCATTAATGGTACTCTCGGTGGGGACGTGAGCGCGCTTAAAAAATACGCTAAAGCTACAAAGTTGTTCCAGCCTTTTAAGGGCACGGTATTCAAATGGAGTGCTGGCACAGCAGATCATTTTCCCAAGCTCAGCGTAAAGGTGCGCGACGAGATTGTTACCTTTGGTGCTGCTGATGAAATAAGGGTTGATGAACACGGCGTGGTTGGCGGCGGGCAGCATTTAAGTCCGGCTGATGTTCATAAGCTTGTTAAAGAGCGGGGCGGGGATGTGGTGTTCTTCGACGGCCGGAATGTTCACGAAGCGGCTATCGGCCGTTTCAAAAATGCCGTGATCCCTAATGTTGGCCATACCCGCGAATTTAGAGAAGAGCTTAAGGACGCAAAGTACGATGCAATTAAGAAAAAGCCGGTTGTGACGTACTGTACCGGGGGTATTCGCTGCGAAGTACTGTCGGTTCTTATGAAAAACCGTGGCTTTCAAGAAGTCTATCAAATTGACGGCGGCATTGTGAAATACGGAGAAACGTACAAGAATAAAGGACTATGGGAGGGGTCTTTAAGGGTATTTGATGACCGCATGAATATGTGGTTTGGCGAGACCGATGATCACATTGCCAACTGCATGGTTTGCGGGTCAAAAACCAGCAACCAGGAAAACTGTTCTGGTAACGGCTGCCGCATGCTTACGGTAATATGTGAAGATTGTCTTCAAGCCAAGGCAACAATCTACTGCAGCCCAACTTGCACGTCTCTGTCTTAGCAGCCATTGCTTTACGGCGGGAAAACCAGCATTACAAGGAAATGCACTAGATGCAAAGCCTTAATGCGCTACCTGTAAATCCTCGTATTTTACTTCAATCTATGCTATAGTTAATAGGTCTTAAACGACGCCCCGCGGCGTTATTTTTTTATGGATCAAAAACCTACCCACATTCGAAATATCGCCATTATTGCTCACGTTGACCATGGAAAGACTACCTTGGTAGACGGTTTGTTAAAGCAATCTAAAACCTTCCAGGATCATCAGTCTGAGATGGGCCAAGAACTGATTATGGACAGCGGTGAGCAGGAGCGTGAACGAGGGATTACCATTACCGCCAAAATTACGGCTGTTTTGCATGATGATTATCGTATTAACATTATTGATACGCCCGGTCATGCCGATTTCAGCGGCGAGGTTGAACGCACGTTGGGTATGGCTGATGGTTGCTTGCTGATTGTTGACGCCCAGGAGGGTCCAATGCCGCAAACTAAGTTTGTGCTAACTCAGGCGCTTGCGCATAACTTAAAGCCGATTGTTGTTATCAATAAGATTGATAAGCAGGCTAGCCGGGTGGCGGAGGTTGAAGAAGAACTGGCCGACTTGTTTCTCGAATTGGCGGTTCATGAGGATCAGCTGCATTACCCTGTGTATTATGCCATTGGACGCGAAGGAAAAGCCTGGAAAAGTATTCCTTATGATCCTAGCGCATCAGGCGATCTTACGCCTATTTTTGAGGCAATCATCAACGATGTTCCCGCTCCTCAAGTGGAACCGGATAAACCGCTCCAAATGATGGTTACGGCCCTGGCCTTTGATAGCTTTAAAGGCAAGTACGCGATTGGCCGGATTAATCGTGGACACGTTAAAGCTGGCGACCAGGTCGCGGTTTGTAAAAAAAATGAATCGATCGTTAAGGCGCGGGTTGATGCAGTATTTATGAGTCATGGGCTCAGTAAATTCACGGTCGACGGGGGCGTGGCCGGCGATATTGTGCAACTGACTGGTCTTGGCGATGTTCAGATAGGGGAGACCGTGGCCGATGCCGCCAACCCGGAGGCGCTTCCGGTTCTGGAGGTTGAAGCCCCAACGTTGCAAGTGTATATTGGCCCCAACACCAGCCCATTCAAAAGCCGGGAAGGGAAGTTCGTTACCGGCCAGCAAATTGGAGCCCGCCTTTATAAGGAACTCGAGGTCAATATTGGTTTAAAGGTTGAAGATACCGGCTTGGGCTATTTGGTTTCTGGGCGCGGCGAGCTTCATCTAAGTGTTTTAATTGAAGCCATGCGCCGAGAAGGCTTTGAGCTAGAAGTTGGTCGTCCCCAAGTCGTTACTCGGGAGAATAAAGGTAAGACCGAAGAGCCGGTTGAAGAAGTTATCATTGAAGTACCAGCCGAACATGCCGGTACCGTTCAAATGGAATTTGGATTGCGGCGAGCTACCATAAAAGATCAGTTTAATAGCCCCAAGGGTGTGACTAAGCTGGTGTATGAGCTGCCCACCCGGGCATTATTGGGTATGCGTACTATTCTTATGACCAAGACCAAGGGTACTGCTATTATGAACTCCTTGGTTATGGGTTATCAGCCGATTGGTCCCTCCTTGCGTCAACTGCGCAACGGCGCGCTTATTGCCTTTGAGTCCGGTACTACGACGCCCTTTGCATTGCAAAATGCTCAAGAGCGCGGCACCACGTTTATCGGTCCGGCTGAACAGGTGTATACCGGGCAGGTTGTTGGCCTAAACTCCCGCGCCGAGGATATGGAGGTTAATGTATGCAAGGGAAAGCATTTAACCAATATGCGTGCCAGCAGCAGCGACGGAATTGTAAAACTAACCCCGCATATCATCTTTAGCCTTGAGGAATGTTTGGATTTCATTGAAAATGATGAACTCTTAGAAGTAACACCAAAAAGTTTGCGTTTACGCAAGCGTGAACTCGAAGCCAGTAAGCGCAAGAAGGCCCAGAAGTAGTTCTTGTGTTAAAATATAAGGATAATTCAATAAAGATTTAAGAAAAAAGAGGTAAGCTTTGAGAGTTCTGTTAGCGTATTTGGATCCCGGTTCCGGAAGTATTATTTGGCAGGCAATTATTGGCGGTGCAATTGGCGGAGTCTACGTTTTACGTACTACGTTTGGCAGAATCGTTGCAGCCGGCCGGGCCGCCTTTTACAACTTAAGCCGCGCATCCGATAAAACCGACAAAGATTCAAAGTAGTAATCTAAGCAGTATGACGAATCCCAACCAGCTGCAGTCCTCCTTTCGGGATCCTGCAGGGCAGGTGTTTTTATTCCGGAACATGATTTATCGCCAGGTAAATTTGGCTGGTAAAACGGATTATGATGCTTTTATGTCATCAGGCCTGTACGATAACCTCATTAAGCAGCACCTACTTATTGATCATCAAGAAGTTGCCAGACCATCCGGCCTCAAACTTGAAGCGCAGCATTATAAACTGCTTCGGCCGCGCCAGTTAAACTTCATCTCATACCCCTATGAATGGTCGTTTTCCCAGTATAAGGATGCGGCGCTAGTCACCTTGCGTATTCAGCAGGAAGCGTTAAAGCATGGCATGGTGCTTAAGGATGCTTCAGCCTACAATATCCAGTTTGTTGACGGACGCCCAATGCTCATTGACACCCTGTCGTTCGAGTCGTTGGCCCATATGCAAGCTTGGACCGCATATAAGCAGTTTTGCCAGCACTTTCTGGCCCCTCTAGCCCTCATGTCTAAGGTAGATGTTCGTATGGGCGGCATGATGCGCAGCTATATTGATGGTATTCCCTTGGATCTGGTGGCAGCATTGCTTCCGCGCCATCAACGATTACGCCCGGGATTGTTGATCCATCTTTGGCTGCACGCCAAGGCGCAGCAACGCTTTGCCGGCGGCTCCAAGGTCTCCGCTAAGCCGCGGGCGGTTGCGGGCGGTAATTCCAGGGTGTTGGTTGCACAGGCCGATAGCTTGCGGCGGTTGGTAGCTTCGTTACGGCTTCCCGCCAAACACACTACAGAATGGGGCGAGTACTACACCTTTACTAATTACGAGGAAAAATCCTTTCAAGCCAAACAGAAGCTGGTAGCCAGTTATATTAAAAAGGTTAAACCTCCAGTCGTCTGGGACTTGGGTGGGAATGACGGACGGTTTACCCGCGTTGCGGTTGAAGCCGGAGCCGAAAAGGCGATTTGTTTTGATATTGATCCGATTGCTGTTGAAAAAAATTATCATTACAGCAAAAAACATCCGGAAACGGCGGTTTTACCGCTCTTACTTGATTTAACCAACCCAAGTCCGGCCTTGGGTTGGGCTAACCGGGAA
>DASVGB010000066.1:0-4417 GCA_036379755.1 Candidatus Saccharimonadia bacterium
TGTTCTGCTTGGCACTCAAATACTCATGCAAATCAGCATGCCAGTTCAGATGGTCGGTGGCAATCATTAGCATAACCGCCACCTGAGGACTCTGCTTGATATCCATCAGCTGGAAACTGGAAAGCTCCAGCACTACCCAATCCTCGGGCTCAACTTGATCCAGGAAGTCCAGTGGCGGGTGCCCAATGTTGCCGCCAAGATGCACCGTATAACCGGCCGCTTCAAGCATCTTGGTAATTAAGGTGGCTGTGGTGCCCTTGCCTTTTGTGCCGGTAACGCCAATCACCTTAGCCGGACACTGCGCCAGAAACTCAGTGGTTACCGAGGTAATTTGGGTGGCGTTAAGATTCGGGTTGGCTTGTAGAATAAGCTGGGGGCGGACACCCGGTGAGCGTACAATAAGGTCATACTGGTCGAGATTCTTCAGATAATCTGGCCCCAGGTGGGATTCAATGACATCAGGCAGCTCAAGCTGGCGGTTAGCATCGTGCACGCACACCTGATAACCCAGATTATGCCAGTACTTCAACGCCAAGGCACCTTCAACCCCATAGCCAATAATGGCAGCCCTCACAACGGTTACCGCCGTTTCCGCTTTTTTGCGCGGCGAGCCGCCCGGTTTCCAGCAATACCATCACCACCATCTGAACCCGGTGCACCGGCCTGTGAGGTGTCGCTGCTCACTTGAGCCTTCTGAGCAGCCTTGGTTACGGCAGTCTCCATTTGAGCCGAAGCCGGTGTCGGGCTCATTTGAGCCCGTAAGATGGTACCGGCAATTTCTGCTTCAATCAGTGAAAGCAGACGCTTAAACAAGCGGAAGCCCTCACTTTTATACTCCACCAACGGATCACGCTGGCCGATGGCCCGCAAGCCGATGCCTTCGCGCAGTCGATCCATAGCTTCAAGATGCTCAATCCACAGCCGGTCGAGGATCTGCAAATAGACTATACGCTCCAACATGCGCATATTATCAGGTGTGTACTCCTTTTCGCGCTGATCATAGAGCTGCTGGGCATAATCGGTGAGAATGGCGGCCAAATCGCGCGGGTCGGCCGACTGCAGCACCTTTTCAACCTCTGGACTGAGCGGCATCAACGTACCGGCTTGCGTAATGATTGCATCGGTGTCAGCCACCCCGGTGCGGACATCAGTGTGCGTGGTTACCAGTTCCTTAAACTCCTTGGACAGCATCGGTTCAATATCTTCGCGAAGCTGGCGGCTCTTTAATACTTTGCGGCGCCGGCCATAAATAACCTCGCGATGTTTATTCATAACATCATCGTATTCCACCAGCTGTTTACGAATATCGAAGTTGTGACCCTCAACTTTCTTCTGGGCACTTTCTAAGCTGCGACTGACAACCGGACTCTCAAGCGGGGTCTGGTCATCTAGTCCTAAGGTTTGCATCAGACTAGCCACTCGCTCGCCACCGAAAATACGCATCAGATCATCTTCTAGGGAAACGTAGAACCGGCTGGACCCGGGGTCGCCCTGTCGGCCGGAACGTCCCCGCAGTTGATTATCAATACGCCGGGACTCATGGCGCTCAGTGCCAACAACGTGCAAGCCGCCAAGCTTATCGACACCATCACCCAGTACAATATCGGTACCGCGGCCGGCAATGTTGGTGGCCAGCGTCACCGCCCCCTTCTGGCCAGCCGCCGCCACAATGGCAGCTTCCTTTTCATTGTTTTTGGCATTTAACAGCTCATGAGGCACCTTTGCTTGGTTCAACAACTCGGAAAGAATCTCATTCTTGGAGATCGACACTGTACCCAAAAGCACCGGCTGCCCTTTCTGATGGCGCTCTTTTACATCGACAACAACCGCATTAAATTTACCGAGCTCGGTGCGATAGATCCTATCGGCATGATCGTGGCGGACCATGTTTTGGTGGGTTGGGATGGTGGTAACTTCCAAATGGTAGATCTTACCGAACTCTTCGGCTTCGGTCGCAGCCGTACCGGTCATACCGGAGAGTTTTTCATACAGGCGAAAATAGTTCTGAAAGGTTATGGTAGCCAGGGTAAGTGACTCTTTGCGGATCTCAACACTCTCCTTGGCCTCAATAGCTTGGTGCAGACCGTCGCTGTAGCGTCGGCCGTGCATGAGGCGTCCGGTAAATTCATCGACAATGATGACCTCGCCGTCACGCACCACATAATCACGGTCCTTCTTGAAAAGAGCTTCGGCTTTCAAGCTTTGTTCAACATGATGAACATCTTCAATCATGCCGGCCTCATAGATGTTATCGACGCCAAGCGCCTTTTCCAGCTTACGAATACCGTCGTCGGTTAAGCTGGCCGCTTTCTGTTTTTCATCCAGGGTGTAGTCGTCCTCATGCTTGAGCATCCGAGCCAAACCGGCAAATTGACCATATTTCTCGGTGCTTTCTTCAGCTGGGGCCGAGATAATCAACGGCGTCCGAGCCTCATCAATCAGGATTGAATCAACCTCGTCGACGATGGCGTAATGCAGCGGGCGCTGCACCATCTGGCTGGCATCAGAAACCATGTTGTCGCGCAGATAATCGAACCCAAACTCATTGTTGGTGCCATAGGTGATATCGGCGTTATAAGCCTCCTGCCGTGAAACCGGACGCAAATGCTTCAGCCGCTCGTCATCGGCAGTCTCGTCAGAATACTCCGGATCGAACATATAAGCCGAGACCCCGAACGTGGCTTCCGGTACGATGATCCCCACCGACATACCCAACGCATGAAACACCTCACCCATCCAACCGGGGTCGCGCCGGGCTAGGTAATCGTTTACCGTGACCACGTGAACGCCCTTGCCGGTTAGCGCATTTAAGTATGAGGGTGCGGTCGCCACCAAGGTTTTGCCTTCACCGGTACGCATTTCCGCAATTTTGCCGTCATGCAGCACACTGCCGCCAATCAATTGAACATCATAATGGCGCAAGCCAATGGTACGACGTGCAGCCTCGCGAACCGTTGCAAAAGCTTCAGGAAGGATAGCTTCGAGGCTTTCGCCCTTTTCTAGCTCGCCGCGCAGTTTGGCGGTTTGGCTTTTGAGTTTAGCGTCGCTGAAGGCCTTAAGCTTAGCTTCCAAGGCATTCGACTGGTTAACCTTCAGTCTGGCCTTATTAACTTCGCGAGCATCAGGATCGCCAAAAATACGTTTTAACAGATTCATAACCTGAATATTGTAGCACAGGCGAGGTGAGTACCCCGGCTTTGCAGACTACTCTTCTAACGGTTCCGGTAACGGCGAGCGTCCCAGCATTTTAGCAAGCAAGCGCTGGCGACGGTTCTTAGCCGGTTCATGTTTGCTTTTGTAGGTGAGGGCTTGACTCTTCAGCTTCTGCTCGCAGATGTCGATGGCGGCATACATATTAATGGTCGATTCGTGCGCCTTAAACTGCTCCCCTTTCACCTCAAATTGCACCTCGCAAATACAGCGCTCGTCTTGCGACAAGGCCTCGTTGCATTCCAGAATAACCTTGCCGGCCAGCCCGCCGCGGACACCGCGGGGTAGATACCTGTCGAGACCCCCTAGTTTTTTATCAATGTACTGCATTATTTTTTCATCAAGTTCATAATGCCTACCGGTCGTTTGTAGCTGGATCATATCACCCTCCATTTGCCTGTCATTATTCTAGCGTACTTCTAAAGCCAGGCGCCACCATAAGCGCTCTGCAGCACCTCTGGCACCTTGACTTTCCCATCTTCAGTCTGAAAGTTTTCAATAATGGCAATTAACGGGCGCTGCGGGAAAACGGTCGCATCATTGGTGTGCACCAGCTCGGTTTCACCGGCCTCGCGGCGCAACCGCGTACTCAAGCGGCGGGCTTGATAGTCGGTCATATAATCAGCAGTGTGGGTTTCGCGGTATTTAGCTTGCCCTGGCAGCCACACATTAATATCAACGCCCCGGGCGTTCGGTTTTCCAATATCGGCGGTACATTTCATGATCACTTGATAATGTAGACCTAGCTGCTGCATTAAATACTCCTGGATCGCTACCATAAATAAGTGTTCGTCCAACGATTTTTCAGGAGCGGTTAAGCTTTCCATCTCCAGCTTGTCGAACTGATGCAGACGGAAAATGCCTTCCATGTCCTTACCATACGATCCGGCTTCGCGGCGGAAACTGGTAGCGTATCCAACGTAACGCACCGGCAGCTCGGCTTCGGGAATAATTTCATTGTAGTGCATCGAGCCCAGCACATGCTCGGCACTGCCTTGAAGCCAAAGATCTTCGTCTTCAATCTTATAACGGTCGTCTCGCGGGTCGAGGCGGTCCATTGCCTCAAACATTTCGGTACGGATCATCAACGGCGGCAAAACCGGAGTAAATGGCTTAGTTGACACATCCAACCCGGCATCCTTGGCAATTTCGGCCAGCTTGGTTTCGTCGGTTAATACCTGAATGCCATACATCATCAGCGCAAACT
>DASVGB010000067.1:0-4590 GCA_036379755.1 Candidatus Saccharimonadia bacterium
ACCACCGTCATATCCCCATTCAGCGGATATTGGTCAATCGGCACATAGCAGGAATGACGATTATTTTCCCGATCGTCCGGCAGGTATACCCGGCCCCGCGTACTGGTATAAATGTACTGGCTGGCAATCCCGGCCGCAACCCGTTCCGGGTTGCTTGATTCGGCAGCAATTTCCGGAAAAAAGGCATGAAGTTGATCCAGGTTGCTCATTCCGTAGAGCTGCTTCACGCCGTCGGCCCTAGCCTCATCAATAACGGTTTTCATAGCGGTACGGATCCCTTCGGCACTGTCATAAAATTTGACGCTGGGGACATCTTTAGGCAAGGACTTCATATTTTTTAGTTCTGGCATAAGTTCTTCAAGCTGCTGTTTTTGATCTTGCAATGATTGCTCACGGCGCTGGAGCAACCGTCGCAGATGCTCCGGAGACTCAGCGTTAAAAAGGGTTTTTTTGGCTTTTGAGGTTTGACTGACAAGCCCGAGATTTACCAGCGACTCAAGGATAACGTAAGTAGTAACCCGCTTAATGCCGCTGGCATCGGCAATTTGCTGCACGCCGGCCGGACCCAACATTAAGTTGGCAATATATACCCGGGCCTCCTTATTGCTGAGGCCTAATTCTTCAACCTGGCTGATGATTTCTTCATTCATGTGCGCACATTGTAAAGCACGCCTTTGAGTCTGTAAATAACTTTTGACAACACATGCCCTCGTCGACTCTTTCTCTTGGAATTATTACCAAAAAATTAAACATTTGCGATCGCTGCGCCAGCCACGTAGCGTGATGGTATGAAACCAAGCCGATCATGTTAGCAAAAACCCTCGCGGCCGCCCATGCCGGCATGCAGGGCGTCTTAGTGGAGGTTGAGTGCGATATTAGCAACGGCCTGCCTTCATTGGTTGTAGTCGGCTTAGGCAATCAGGCCGTCAATGAAGCCCGTGATCGGATTCGCGGGGCGCTGCGCAATAGCCAGCTACATATTCCGCCTAAGCGCATCACGCTGAACCTGGCACCAGCCAATCTGCCAAAAGACGGGACGGCTTATGACCTGAGCATGGCATTGGCCATATTGATTGCTACCGGCCAGCTCGAACCTACCGAAAGCTGTATGTTTATGGGCGAACTGGCTCTGGACGGCAGTTTACGGCCGATCCCGGGAATCCTAGCCCATGCCCATCTGGCAGCGAACGAGGGAGTTCAAAAGCTATTCGTACCTCATGCTAATGCTGCCGAAGCCGCATTAATCGAAGGTGTGGCGGTTTATGGTGCCGCCAGTCTGGTTGCGCTGTACGGCCATTTAGCCGGACTGCAACCGCTGGAAACCGCGCAACCGCTTCCGCCTTCCAAAGCGTCTGGACGCAGCGACCTTCCCGACTTTAGCCACGTCTACGGCCAACCGGAAGCAAAGCGGGCCTTAGAAATTGCTGCGGCTGGCGGACACAATGTGTTACTTTCGGGTCCACCCGGTACTGGAAAAACCATGTTGTCGCGAGCACTTATCGGTATTTTACCGCCTCCGAGCATGCCCGAAATTATTGAAATTTCTACACTGCACAGTTTGGCCGGCAAGGAAATCGGGGCAGCAAAACAGCGCCCGTTCCGCAATCCCCACCATAGTGCCAGCAGTGTTGCTCTTATTGGCGGAGGGAGAGTTCCGCGTCCAGGAGAAATCAGCCTGAGCCACCGCGGCGTACTATTCTTAGACGAGCTACCGGAGTTTCGACGCGACGTACTGGAGGTACTCCGCCAGCCCCTGGAAGACGGCTGCATTACCATTGCTCGTGCCAGCGGGGTGGTTGCCTTCCCTGCCCAATTTTTACTGATTGCCGCACAAAACCCCTGCCCTTGCGGCTATGCTGGCGACCCGCACCGGAGATGTAACTGCAGTCAAAACTCAATTACCCGCTACAATCAAAAAATTTCCGGTCCGCTCTTGGACCGCATAGACTTACTAGTTCAGGTACGGCGTGTCGATCCCGGGCGACTGGGGAAGTCCAACCAGGAGGAATCAAGCACGGTCGTGGCTGAACGGGTTGCCGCCGCGCGGGCTAAACAATATAGCCGCACCGGCAAACCGGAGCTATTAAACGCCTATTTGCCAGCCAGCGCGGTACGGCGCGACTGCCAGCTTGAACCGGAGGCTTTGGCCTTATTGCATCAAGCTATGCGCAATCTCAGCTTATCGGTACGAGCCTACACCCGCACGATTAAAGTTGCCCGCACAATTGCCGACCTTGAAGCCGCTCAAACACTTACCGCCGGCCATATTGCCGAAGCGCTACGGTATCGTCCTAAATCGTAAACAAAAGATAAACTGAATCGCCAAACGAGGTATAGCTCAATGCATACCAGAGGACCAATTCCAGGCCAATGCAGAGTGAAGCCAATACCGAGATGCGCCGCAGGTCGCCGCTGACATAGTACCAGCGGTTACTGCTATTTAATATGCCCGGCTTTGGCTGAGTGGCCGACGCTTTTAGTGCAGCTGTTTGGGGTGATGCGGTCGAAGGAGCTGGACTGCTCGAAGGCGATGAAGCAAGCGCAGATGATGCGGCAACTTTCGGTTGCACCGCCTGCTTCCGGGTAAAACGCGAATGTTTATGCTTGTTCTTTTTCTTTGCCATAGTGCCAGTATACTACGGCAGATCTTCATTGCAGTGATTTAGTGTCCCAAGGATACTACGTAGTATCCTTGGGACACTATTTTAAGTGAAACAATAATTCACCCTCCGTTCCTTGCAGCCTGTATGAGCTTGTACGTATACTAGAGAATACGTGAATGTTACAGCCTTATCTTTAGTTGTTATCGGTATCGTAGCCGCAGTCCTAATTGCCGGCTACTGCCTATGGCAAGTCATGTACTTGCGGCGGCGTTTTACTTCGGCTTTGTCCAACCGCGATGGCGATTCTCTTGAGCAAACTTTGGCCACATATTTAAAGCGGGTCGAGACAGTTGATGCTCACCTCGGCCAGCTTGATGACGCCTATAAACGGCTAGCCGACAGTGGCAGCCTGGCTTCACAAAAAATTTCCATCGTCCGCTTCAACCCATTTGGCGACACCGGCGGCGACCAGAGTTTCGTGCTTGCTGTACTCGACGCCCATAACTCCGGTTACGTTATTACCAGCATCCATGGCCGCGAGGGCACGCGCGTATATGTAAAGCCAATTGATTATGGCAAAAGCAAGTATCAGCTTTCAGAAGAAGAAAAAAAGGCGTTGGCGCAAGCTACCAAGCGCGTACCGGCAACCACTTAAGGAGGAATCATGGCGAAAAAACGCGAAGTTTTTACGGTAGGAGGAATTGATACGGCCATCGGCTCCAGCGTTAAGCTGCGCGGCAATCTGGAAACTGATGGGGACGTGGCAATCGACGGCCAACTCGTAGGCAATATAAAAAGCGGCGGACAGTTGGTGGTTGGTATCAACGGACAGGTTAAAGGCAATGTTGAGGCAGTGAGCGTAACCTCGGCCGGACGGATTGAAGGCAATATTGCAGCTGTCGATTCGGTTAGCCTGATGGAGAGCGCTCAAGTCCGCGGCGATATTGCCAGCGGGCGTCTGGAAATTGCGATGGGAGCCATTTTTATAGGTATCAGTAAGATGAAACCGGCAGAAGCCACCGAACTACTCGATCGGACAAAGGTGGACAGCGCCTCGTAATGTATTACTACATCATCAACCCAGCAGCTGGCAAAGGTGCCATTAATACGATTCAAACAAAGTTGCGCAACCGTTTGCGCGAACTCGGTATCGATGGTGAGTTCGCCAAAACTACCGGACCACACGACGCCGCCAAAATGACCAGCATAGCGATTGAAAAGGGCCACACGACAATCGTTGTGGTGGGGGGCGACGGAACCGTAAATGAAGTCGTAAACGGTATTACCAACGACACAGTAGCGGTTGGGATCATCCCCATGGGGACATCCAATACGCTGGCCCACCGCATGGGCATTACCAGTTGGCAGCAGGCCTGCGAGGTACTGGCCGCCCGAAGGATAACCAGCTACGGGCTCATTGCTGCCGGCCGTAAATATTTCTTATCAACCCTGACTTTGGGATTTGAGACCGACCTCGATAAACAAGTCGAAATGGTCCCGGACGCCAACCTGCGTTCTCGCATCAGCCAGTTTGCGCGCGGCTGGAGCCATGCCAAACAGTTTGAAACCTTGCAATGCAAGATCATTATCGACAACCAGCTACAGCTTGAGGCGCCACTGTTCAGCCTGAGTATTAGCAACCGCAAGTTTGAGGATCCGATGGCTGACAACAAGCTGCAGATTACCTTAATTGACCGCCCGTCGGCACCGCGGCTCAGCCACCATCTCTGGAAAATGCTTAAAAAAGATCAGATTGAAGATGGCATTAGCCAGTTTAGCGCTAAACGCGTAGTCATTGAAACCACTCCCCCAACCGGGATAATGATCGACGGCAAGGTCAGCGGCCGAACTCCCCTAGCCATTCGCTTAACCAGCAAACAAATCCGCTTTATTACTGAAAAACAGACCACTAGTTTCAAAACCTGAGCCGCAACTGCCCTTCATTTACAGGTTGACCAAGCTGTTTACATCTGGTAGCATTATTCTC
>DASVGB010000068.1:0-9945 GCA_036379755.1 Candidatus Saccharimonadia bacterium
GATCCCTGCGAAAGCGGGGGAGGGCGAAAGCCCTAGCCGGCGATGGGAACAGCGCAGGTCATCTGACGGCGATCGCCGATGTAGCCAACGGCGCGCTTGCCGACAGGGTCGACGGTGATGCCGGTAACGCGGATGTGCCAACCGCTGATCTCGAGCGGCCGGCCGGTGAGAAGTGCCTTCCGTGCAGTCGCCTCGGCGACGGTGATGCGACGGGCGTTGGTGCTGTACATCATGAGAGATGCACCCCTTTCGGGTGTTGCTTGACGGAGCTCGAGCTACAGGGTATACCTCGATATTTGGATAATACCACATAAAATGCTACCGTAAACCTAACTTAAAGGTGAGCATGTATATGGAAAGAAGAATGGACCAGCGTGGATTTGGTGCCCTGGAAATGGTTTTGGCGGTACTACTCCTTGTTGCTATTGGCGCCGCCGGTTATTTCGCCTATCAGGCTCGTCAAGCTCAGAGGGATCCAGTGGCCAATGTCGGTACTCCAAAGAATGCGCAGTCTGTCGAATCTAGTAACGCTGGCGCCAGCTGGAAAACCTATAAGTCTAACTATGAGATGACCAGTTTTCGCTATCCAGCAAATTGGACGGTAAAAGCAGAAACAATTCCTAATCTTCCCAATGTTCCTGAAGCCAAGATGGTAACGCTAAGGTCGCCCCAGGGTTTTGAGCTTCACTATTTTGATGTTCTCACTGGATTAGGGGGTGGGTGCCCGGAAACTGACCCTAATGTCACTTTTACCACCGTTCAAGGGCTTGAGCATACGAATCCAAAACTTTATTTTATTGAGAACGAATCAATCCTCGCCCTGACCGATGAAAATAGTTGGCGAGATAAGAAACCTCATACCGGCGACTCTGGCGACTGCTTGTTTTACCCGTTATTCTTAAGCAAAATTCACAAAGGCGGACAAATGAGTTTTGCTACTGCTATTCAAATAAGGCCGAATGCCGAGCCTTTAAAAGCCAGCAAGGTAGATTTGGCGAACGCCCGATTGATCCTAGAAAGCTTCACGTACTAAAAAATCTTTTAGTGTCTGTTTATATTACGGGATGAAAGCTTTCTCGGATATCTTCATCATTTATAACCCGGTAAGCACGGGGAGCAGTGAGCCGACTGCTATGAAGCTGGAGCGGCAACTAGGCAAAGCTTTGCCTGACGTATCGATAAAAAGTCTTCCCACTAAATACGCCGGACACGCCGAAGAATTGGTTTATGAATTGGCTACGTCTCATAAAAAGCCCCTCATTATCTCTTCCAGCGGCGATGGGGGCTACCACGAAGTTATTAATGGCGCGATGAAGGCAAAAAAAGCGAAGAAAGTAGCGATTACGGCGGTACTGCCGGCTGGTAATGCTAACGATCATAGCCGGACGATGCAGGAGCGGCCATTAGCGGAGGCGATTATAGCCGGAAAGATCACTGCTATAGATTTACTTGAGGTCACAATACATACGAAAGGGAAGAAGCTGGTGCGTTATGCCCACTCCTATGCTGGGTTAGGATTAACGCCGGTAATTGCTACGGAGCTCAACCGCCATACCCTTAATGCATTCCGAGAAACCTGGTTGGTGCTGACAACCTTTTTTAAGCATCGGCCATTTACGATTCGCCATAGTAACAAGCTCATTATTTTAGACAGTCTAATTTTTACGAATATCAATGAAATGGCAAAAATTTTAACCTTAGCCCAAGACAATAAACCGGATGATGGCAAATTTGAGGTAATTTCATTTCCGCACGCACACAAGTTTTTACTTATAAAGAAATTGTTTAGAGCGGCTACGGTTGGGCTTCAAACTACCAGGCGCGAGAATACCTATTCATTTGAAGTAATCAAGAAAATGCCGCTGCAGCTGGATGGAGAGGTGACCACTTTGGCGGCAGGGGCCCGGGTCAAAATTAGTGCTGCTCCAATGGCTCTTAAAACCATCATTTAGCCCTTATATAGGAGGAAGCCCGTCGCAAGCGACAGGCTTCTCGAAGAAAGTGTCGCCCGTAACGGGCTAGTTGGCGAGGCACTCCTCCGTCGGCAGGTGATGCCAAACGAAGCTAGAGCTGCTCATCGATGCTGGGGTGTGTTGTAAACCGCTTGCGGCAAAGGCGAGGAACGCCAGTCGTAAGTTTTCCAGGTATCGACACAAATGCCAGGTGCGCATGTTCTGAATCAAAGTCCGCCCATGAAGATGTCCAGTAGACATGGGCGTTCAGCGGTTCAGCACTCAGCGATGCGGGTGCCCCTGAAGGGGCTTGCACGGCTGTCATGCAGCAACTCAGCGACAAGCTCGTCTTTCCTCGCCCATGATGTATGGACGAGATTTGACGCGGCGTCATTGAAACGGCATTGCGACGGATCTGAAAAGATCCAAGGAGCGGTTGAGCAATGCTCAGGCTTTCCTCGTGTCGAAAAACGGGGGAGTCCAACTCAAATACTTTACAAGAAATATGACATAAAATCAAGCATTTCATTTTGCTTTCTCCATAACTTATAAAAGCACTTAAATCTGTAAGTTAGGATATTGCACAAACAAAAATCGATATGCTTCACTTATACTTGTATACATTAAGGGAGGAAAGAATCATGGCCGAAAGAGTTGTTGTTGCAGATGATACCCCGGCGCGTCGTTCAGGTGCTTGGAGCGTTGCGAGCATTATTTACGTATTGATGGGTTTACTTGAGGGGCTCTTAGCTTTCAGGCTAATTTTTAAATTGCTTGGCGCTAATCCGGCCAGCGGGTTTGTAACCTTTATATATAGCGTTACTGAGCCCTTTGTGGCACCGTTTTATGGTATTTTCGGTCAAGTCACTACAACGGGAGCCGAGACAGTAGCAGTATTCGAACCGGCAACATTAATTGCCATGCTGATATACGCCTTGGTAGCATGGTTGGTTGTGCGGCTAATCGGTGCTGCTTCAGGCCGTCCGGTCGACCGGGAAATTTAAAAGAAGTTGATTTTGGTGGACTTGGTTGGATCTCAATGGAACCAAATCAAGAAGGAGCTGATAGGCTGTATCGGGCGCTAAGAGATAGCCTGGTCCTTGCCCTCTACGGAAATTGGTTTGAACTATTAATACGAAAAGAGCCCTGGTATTCCAAGGCCCTTGGGGGGCGAGCGGCTCCATACAGGCCCGCTCCACCCGCTTCTTGCGGCACGTTTAAGTTTCGAGGTACATGGTGAGCCTTTCGAGATGAGGCATGAGCTCGTCCATGGCGGCGGTGATCGCCGGACTCCCTCCTCTGATGAGAAGATCGGTCACCTCTTCGTCGAAGCGGCGGTACATTCCGCCAAGCTCAGTTCCGCCTTGAGGCTCGTCGGATTCAACGTTGTAGATGTACGTTGCGCTGGGAAACTCGAAGCGCACGAATTCCAGCGCCCTTGCGTCGGCTAGCACTTCTTCGATGCAAAGCATCGCACCTGCTTGATCCAGATGTCCGCCGTCAACGAACACCACCACGCGTTCCGCGGTCGAAATTTCGTATCTCTCGGAGAGGTACTCGAGCCACTCCTGGCACGACCACTTTCCGGAGAAGCCCATCGAGAAGAAGCCGATGTTAGCTTCAACACGAAAGAAGCTTCTGCCGGGAAGGCTGATCCGCACTGCTTCTCGGCCGCCCACCCTGTATGAATGTATCTTGAGGGACACTGCTTTACCACCCTTACTTGAGGAAAGAAGTGGGCAAATAATACTTTAATAACAAAGAAATTACAAGTAGTGCTTGATCCAGTCGGCGCATTTAATATAAAAACGAATAATACATTTGAGAAAAATCAATTGGTGGGCCCGGCTGGACTTGAACCAGCGACCAATCGGTTATGAGCCGACTGCTCTAACCACTGAGCTACGGGCCCGCAAGGATATAGAACGGTACGCACCGATTATGCTGGAAAACGCCCGCCTTGACCAGCGCGCTGTAATTGTTACGGTTGGCATACTACAATGTAAGATATGAACCCCCGTATCAAAAAGTTTCTGCGGCGCATCCATTTTGGTATGGTGCTGGGTATTCTTGTGGTTGGCTACATTTCCTTTTACCTGGTGGAGACCGTGAGCTACAACTATACATTGAAACGGCAGATTGATACGTTGCAGGACCAGCTCACCGATCTTCAAACCCAAAAACAGACGTTGGAATATAAAATCCAGTACTATCAAACCGACGATTATAAGGAAAAGCAGGCACGGGCTAAACTTGGCCTGCAGGCTTCGGGCGAGGAAGTGATTATCTTGCCCCATACTGACGCTGCACCAAAGCCCGAAGAAAACGCGAAACAATCGGTAAGCAAAAAATCCAACTTCCAGCAGTGGATTGATTTCTTGTTGGGCAGGCAGAACTCACTGTGAAGCACTTGTTCAAGCTGATTCTTTCGCTTGGGCTTCTTTTTTCTAGTGCCGCATCAGCTCACGCGGCCGAGAGGATCATTAATTTTGATTCCAACATATTTATTGACAAGCAAAATGTCGCCGATATTACCGAAACTATTCAGTATGATTTTGGTTCAGACGATCGTCATGGTATTTACCGGTATGTGCCCGTGGACTATACCGACGACAAGAATAATACCTACCATTTGGCTCTTACTTATCTTGAGACCAAGGATGAAAATGGCCGGAAGGTTCAATCTGAAAACAGTAAGAGCAATGGCAACTTCACGATGCGTTTGGGTGATCCGGATACGACTATTACCGGTATTCATACGTACAAAATCCATTATCAACTGCGTCCGATAGTTCGGCAGGAGGGAGAGCGTGGATTCTTGGCGCTGGATATCACTGGCGACGGCTGGGAGGTACCGATTGAACGAGCGAGCGCGAGCTTCAGATTTGAAGATAGTGTTTCGCTAGCGGACGGTAAATGTTTTTCCGGTCCGCCAGGATCGACGGCCGGATGTTTAGTCCAGGAAAGCTTTCCGGCCACCTATGTAGCCCAAAATCTTAATCCCCATGAAGGTATGACCGTTCAAGGGCTTTTGCCCGCCGGGTATGTTGCCAATTACTTAGTCGCCGGCAAGCGAGCACCACTGACCGCTGAAGACATTCAAACTTTTTTCTTCATTGGCTTAGCTGTGTTAAGCGGCCTTTTTGTTGGGTGGATCTTTTTGATGCGCTATCTGCGCGAACGGCGGCGCAAGAAAGCCCAAACCATTGTTGCCCAGTATGAACCTCCGGCGGCTTTATCGCCGGGTGAAATCGGTTTGTTGCAAGATGACGTTTCGGGGATACGAGAAATTACCGCGATGCTTATTGATTTGTCGGTACGGGGATTTATGAAAATTGAACAGACGTCGCCAAAAAAATGGTACAAAAAGGCCAAATATACGCTTCGTAAAGTAAAAGAACCAACTGGGTTGGTAAGCTACGAGCAAAAATTATGGAACCAGTTATTCAGCGGCCGGGAAAGCATTGAACTTGAGCGTATTAACAAAGCTACGATGTCGGCTGCCATTACCCAAATTCATGCGGATTTAAAATCAAGGCTGAAGAAAAAAGGGTTTTATGGTTCGCTTTCCAGCGAGCCGGGCATGATGGAAAAACTGATTGATACCGGCAACATTACCGATGCTGGAGCGGTAGAGTGGGCAAAGGTCGAAGGGTTAAGATTGTATTTAAAAGTTGCGGAAAAAGACCGGTTGAACTTTACCGATGCTCCACAGCGAACCCCTGAGCGCTTCAATAAGCTTCTGCCGTACGCTGTTGCTCTGGGCGTTGAAAAAGAGTGGGCCAAACTGTTTGCAGGCATAGACATGCAGCGGTCATCGGGTTGGTATGTCGGCAGCTATCCGCACTTTTCGTCCTCGGCGCTCGCCAGCGACTTAGGCGGCAGCTTTTCATCGTCTTTTAGCAGCAATGCAACTATGTCGTCCTCTTCATCCGGCGGGAGCTCAGGCGGGGGATCCGGTGGTGGGGGCGGAGGCAGTTGGTAGCATCGTAATTTTTAGTTAATCTTCGTTTGCTAAACTGGTAAAATTGAATGTGAGAGGGGTTTCGTGGCTGTAGAACTGGTAAATAAGCAGTATTTTGATGAGAAGATGCTCGAGCAGCAGGCTTTTATGGCCAAGTTGTTTGATGTTTGGATGCTCGAGGTAGCCAAGAAGTTTGCTTCTATTGAGAAGCGGCTCGATAAACTCGAGCAGCGTCTTGATGGAGTAGAACAACGGCTGGATAAGGTGGAGAATCAGTTGAGCGAGATCCAGCTTGACCTCAATGAGGTGCGGAGCCGTGTTTTTGATACAGCCCAGCGCCAAGAATGGCTTGCACTGGTCCGGAGAGTGGAAGTTTTGGAAAAGGCGCTCCGAAAGTAAAGCGGTTGGTAGTTTAGTTTTCGGATAGGACCTCTTCAAGCAGCTCGGGAAATTTGATCGTTTTCATATCGCGGTAGCAAAAATGACCGTGATCATGGAATTCCCGGTACTGGATGGTTCTAATTTTCTCGCGAAGCATCGCAACTGTCTCGTGGACTGAATCTTCATCATTATCCGAATTGAAGATGACGATACCATTGGTACGGCCTACAAGGTCGAGATCAATTTCAAAATCTTCAAAAAAATCTTTGGTATGCTCACGCTGCGGGTCGAGCCATGGGGCAACTAAAACAACTCGGTTGACCCTTAGGTCGGGATGAATGCTTAAATATTTAATGATAAATCCGGCGCCGGTGCTATGGCCAACAAGGATAGTTTCAGGCCCAATGTCGAATCGCTCAAACTCTTTGGTCCAGATTGACCACTCGCGTTCAAAAGGACGCGGCACTTCCGGGGTTGCTGCTGGCACATCAGCTTTTACCAACTGGGCCTGCAGCCACGGCAGCCAGTGGCAGTTGCTCTCATTGGGGATGTTTGGATCATAAAACTCTTCGCGAGTTGGGCTTCCATGCAAAATAATGGCGTTCTTCATGGGGACATTATAGCAAATAACAAAGTTCATTTTTATTTAACCACGTTTTGTTAGGCTGCTATTATTGTAATAATACGAGGATCTGTGATGGCCCTAACCATAGAAGAAAAGCAGTATTTCGATCAGCGTTTTGAACGCATTGAGTTAGCGAGGAAAGGGGATCGTATCTACTTTACTGGCTTGTTTAACGCTGCACTGCGGGAAATTTCCAAGAAATTTGATACCGTTGAAAAGCGGCTCGAAGCTATTGAAAAACGGGTGACTGCAGTTGAACAGCATTTAGCGAGCGTAGAGCAGCGGATGGAACAGCTTGAGCGTGCTGTCAAACAAATTAAGCTCGATCTTCATGAGGTGCGTGCTCGAGTATTTGATACTGCCCAACGGACAGAATGGCTGTCTCTGGTAAGTCGAGTTGAGGCATTAGAAAAAAATTGTCGCCGATAAAATCAATGGTGGCTGCGGGTAGATTTGAACTACCGACCAAAGGCTTATGAGTCCTCTGCTCTACCACTGAGCTACGCAGCCATACCACGCAATTGTACTCGGTTCGTTTAGAAACTCAAAAAGTAGCGGTGAAATTTAGGATCATCACCCAACTCGGTATGAAATGCCGTGGCAAGAATGTTGTTTTGGCGGACGGCAACTGCGACATGGCTATCGTTATGCGAAACCGTAGCTAAGACTTCGACCTTGTAGCCGACTCTAGTGATGCCAGGTGCGCGGATGAACATCACATCAATCGGTTCAGTGGCGACTTTTGGTACGGACAGTGAGGCGCTAAAACTTTGAATCTGCCGTCCAAAAAAGTTACGCGCAGCGATAATGTCCAAACCGCCAAGGGTTGTTTGGCCGTTCCGCTTTCCCCCTTCAACCTTGTCGGCAAGCATGATAAGACCGGCGCAGGTACCCCAAACCGGCAACCCTGATGCGATAAACAGCTGCAAAGGTTCGACCATGCCAATGCTTTCAGCAATGATGCCCATGGTGGTACTTTCGCCGCCGGGGATGATGAGAGCGTCAATTTGTTTGAGTTCAATAGCCGTTCTAACCAATATACCCTGAGCGCCGCAACGTTCAATGGAAGCTGCATGTTCTACAAAATCTCCCTGGAGGGCTAGCACACCAACGGTCCTCTTCATGGTGGTATTACCAGCCGCGGGCGGCTAAGCGTTCTTCGTCGGACAAGGTTTCAAGGTTGATGCCAACCATGGGTTCGCCTAAGTTTTCACTGACGTTAGCCAGCATTTTGGGGTCATCGTAATGGGTAGCGGCCAGCACAATTGCCTTGGCGCGTATGGCCGGATCACCACTTTTAAAAATACCGGAACCAACAAAGAGACCATCAACCCCAAGCTGCATCATAAGCGCAGCATCGGCAGGAGTGGCAATGCCCCCGGCGGCAAAATTGACTACCGGTAGGCGGCCGAGCTTAAGGGTTTGGCGAAGCAGGTCTTCTGCTATCCTTTCATTGTTTGCAAAGGCTTTCACATCGGCGGGAGGGGCATTTTGAAGAGAGCTAATTTCATCTGTAACGGTGCGGGCATGGCGGACAGCTTCAACAATATTACCAGTACCGGCTTCACCCTTGGTGCGGATCATGGCAGCACCTTCCTGAATGCGCCGCAGAGCTTCACCTAAATTGCGGCAGCCACAAACAAATGGCACCGTGAAAGGATGCTTGTCTATGTGATGCTCATTGTCGGCCGGAGTCAGGACTTCGCTTTCATCAATATAATCGACGCCCAGTTCTTGAAGAATCTGAGCTTCCACAAAATGGCCGATGCGGACTTTTGCCATGACGGGTATTGTCACGGCTTTCATAATGGCTTTAATCATTTTCGGATCGCTCATACGGGCGACGCCGCCATCAGCGCGAATATCCGCTGGCACCCGCTCGAGCGCCATAACGGCAGCGGCACCGGCATCCTCGGCAATGCGGGCTTGCTCGGCGGTAACGACATCCATAATAACACCGCCCTTTAGCATCTGAGCTAGGCCGCTTTTAACGGCAAATGTGTCTTTTTGTGTCATAAAGGAATTCTTTGCATAATTGCTTGGTAGCGGGGGCAGGATTCGAACCTGCGACCTTCGGGTTATGAGCCCGACGAGCTACCGGACTGCTCCACCCCGCGACGACGTTTTTCAAGGATACCAGGTCTAAGGTGTTGGGTCAACGATTCTAGGGTAGTATTTTAAAATAATTAGTATAAAATAATCATACCTCTGCAATTAACATGGAAGGTAGGATCTCTCATGAGATACCTCGGACTGGCATGTGAGCTTGGCGTTTACGGGGAGCTCGAGAAGATCGATGCTCTCACCTGGGGGCTCGCTGACTTCTCCGGTTACCCGCTGGCGATCAAGAGCCACAGCCCGGAGCTGGTCGTACTGGGCGTTCCAACTCGCAACGGCGGGGGCACTGCTCCGGACATGCATCTCTACCTCTGCGGGAGGGATCTGACCGATCTGCGCGCTGTTTACAACGAGGCGAAGCGCGTTGGTTCGCCCGGTGCGACGATCACGTGGTACCGCTTCAGCGACAAGCTGGCGCCCGCCCTGCAGACGACCGGCTGACAAGGAGTCGAGATGGCAGGAAGTACAACGCTGTTCGACCTGGACCCGCTGAACCCGGTTCACCGTGCGCTGATCGCCTACGGTCTCGCGCTAGCTGCCCGTCAGCTTCCCCTGATGAATGCCACATCAACAGCGGCCCTTCAAGATGCGGTCCGACTGACCGGCATCTCACAGGACGTGCTGATGCCGGCGCTAGCTGAATTCCGCCAAGGGTTCCAGGCTGAGTACGAGACGAACCGACGGAAGCACAAGGCCAACCTCATGGATTCGGATGTGCGTTGGTAGTTGCAGGGGTGCGGGCGGGGCTTCGGCCCCGCCCGCGTCACCGTTTTTGCTATTATTCCCCCATGAAAGCATCATTTATCGATAGAGTCATCTGGCCCGACCCCGGACATTACGTGGTGGCTGTGTCCGGCGGGGTTGATTCTATGGCGCTGCTTGATTTGTTAGCCGCGCATTCCGAA
>DASVGB010000069.1:0-5487 GCA_036379755.1 Candidatus Saccharimonadia bacterium
CTGCCTACCAGAGAACGTATCTCCCCTGTTCGAGGGTCTAATGCCACCACCGCACCGTTTGAGGCTTCGTTAAAGCGCAGCACCGTCAATTGACGCCGCAACGCGGTCTCAGCTTCGGCCTGCCAATCAAGATCAAGTGAAGTCGTTACCTTATAGCCGGATCGAGCAATTTTTTCCTCGCCATATCTCTTCACCAGCTCTTCCTTCACCATCATTGCGAAATGATGAGCCCTATTGGTGTCGCCGTTGGCTCTTGATCGGTAATGCAGTTCGATTGCCGCCGCATGCTTTTCTTGCTCTTCAGTGATATATTTTTGCTCTGTCATTCGCTCTAGCACTAACAATTGCCGCTTTTTTGCGAGATCGGCATTACCCGACACCGGCGAGTAGGCTGAAGGAGCCGGCAGAATTCCAATTAGCAAGGAAGCCTCCGCCAACGTAAGCGCCGAGGCTGGTTTGCCAAAATATGTTTGAGAGGCCGCTTCTACGCCAAACGCGCCTTCTCCTAAATACACAGAATTAAGATACATCTCCAAGACTTCGTCTTTCGAATAGCGCCTATCGATTTCGGCAGCCAAGATGATTTCCTGATATTTGCGTAAAAAGTTTTTATTTTGGGTTAAAAGCGATATTTTTACCAACTGCTGCGTAATCGTTGAGCCGCCATACGTTAATTCTTTCTGCATAATATCGGCATACATTGCCCCGGCTATAGCTTTAAGGGAAAATCCCGGGTGTTTATAGTAATCCTGGTCTTCGGTTGCTATGAGGGCCTGCTTAAGATGTACCGGCATTGTATTGATTGCTATTGTTGATTTGCTTTTTGCCTGATAGAGGTAGAAGAACGGCTTATTATGGCGATCGAGAAGTGTTACCCCCGTATCACGGCGGTTCATAATATTTTCTTTACTGCTAATTGCATTGGAAAAATAGGCATAGGTTGCAATCGGAATCAGAACGATGATGGCGGCCACCAGAATTGAGACTATCGCTATATGCTGCTTATGTGACAGCTGTCGCCAGCGCTGATAGATATCTTTTGCTTGGTTCATGGAGAGATTATACCCTACTGTACTTATTCGCATGGCTGGTATAATTATTGTATGAGTACGATCAAGACCCAAGTGAACAATGCTAGCGCAACCGAGTTTATCGATAAAGTAGATAATGAAACCAGGAGAAACGATAGCTTCACGCTGCTGGAAATGTTTACCAGAATAACCGGCGAGAAGCCCAGAATGTGGGGCTCAAGCATTATTGGATTTGGCCAATACCACTACAAATCCGAACGAAGCAAACAAGAGGGAGATTGGCCGTTAACAGGATTTTCTCCGAGAAAACAGAACTTAACCTTATATAGTATGCTTGGGTTTGGCGAGTATGCCGATTTACTGAAAGACTTGGGCAAACATAAAACCAGCAAGGGTTGTTTATATATTAATACGTTGAGCGATGTTGATTTGGCTGTTTTAGAAAACTTTATCAAGCAATCATATGAGGAAATGAAAAAACAGCACAACTAAATGACTATCTACATTTAGTTGCCATGGATCTACTGCTTTTCTAAGGTAGTAATTTCCGAATCTTCGTCACTTTTATACTCCAAAATATCTCCAGGCTGGCAGTTTAAAGCTTTGCAGATCGCCTCTAACGTTGATAACCGAACGGCTTTTGCCTTTCCATTTTTCAATATGGAAATATTTGCCATGGTTATTCCAACTCTATCGGTAAGTTCCGTGACGCTCATTTTCCTTTTAGCCAGCATCACGTCAATAGTAATTACAATTGCCATGTTCGTTACCTCAGACTGTTAGGTCGTTTTCTGATTTAATAGCTATGGCACTCTGCAGTAACTTTTGAAGCACAGCCGCAGAGGTTGCAATCACAAACGAAGTACCAGCAATTACCAACCCAATAAGGACCACTCCCGGAGCATCGTCCTTATCGGCGACGTGGAATATGTATGGCAGGCCTGCTGCAAATAAAGTACTGATTGTGATTGCACAGTATTTTACATTTCTCAAAGCTTGTACCGATAAATCCGAGAAAGCTTTATTCATATCGATGTAGCGTAATAGTTTCAATGTTTGATATAACGCGATAAAAAATGGTATCGCCGTTACATAGAGACCTAGTAAAATCGGACGATAGTTTGCTGCATCATCCGAGCTAATGACAGGCGGTAGTACGAAAGCACACAAAGCAAGTACTATCACCCCCATAACAATAACAATTCCCCTTAAGATAGCTGTTGATCCGCTGTTCATAGCTAAAACCTTCGGTTGTTAATTTCGGTTACCTGGATATAGTTGAAGCCGCGATGCATCGCCGGCAAGGGCGTCATCCGCCGCTGCCCTCGACTGATTCCATGCCTGCCAACCGCGAGCGGCATCGGACCGCGCATCAAGCCGGCGGCGGTTCAATTCCGCTCCAAGGATCTTGGTGTCATCGGGTCGTAACAACGAATATCCGCCAACCAGCACCGGCACTGCATCATCCGATAGTTGGCTCAGATATACCGCATCAATTTTACCGGTATCATGGTAACGATCAAGGTTTTGGCGCGCGATAAAGGCATCTTGATTGATGGCGTTTAGGGCCGCCAGAAATACGATAACAGCCAATAGCGCAGAAAATGCAAACGCCTGATCGGAAGCCGAACGGATGATCTTGTAAGCCAGGATAAGAAATATCACTGCCAGGAGCACGGTAAATGCATGGCTATAGAGTCGTAGCGTCGTAAATCCGTAGGCTTGCTCATATAAATACAAACGCCTGAAAGCCGAGCCCATAATGAGTATAACTTGCAGCACTAGCGCGCTACTAAGGAACTTAAACCACGTTGAATGCCCGCGCTCGGTCTTTTCAATGTACTTCTCGGCTGACCACAATAAGCCAAATGCCACCACGGCAACCGCGATGAGTTCAAAAAAGCCTTTGCGCGCGTATTCGGCATAGGTAAACCCCTGTGCCGAGATATTCGCCTCTCCGCCAAACAGATACGCAAGCTGTACAAGAATAAACGCGAAAAACAGCGTATTTACAGACACGAAAAGGATGGTGCTTTCAACCTTGCCAATAAGTGGCTTTAAAGAAGTTTCAGGTGGCGTTTCGTCGGATTTGGTAGCACTGAACAGATAGGAGTACCCCCCTATGAACCCGAGCGTTGCTAGCACAATCAAAACAAGCCTTGCCGTGAGTTCAAGATCAATTTCAATGCTGACCAAATCATTGACGTACTTTTGGACGATAAGGTCGGCCGATGCGAATAAAAACAAGAATACGACAAGAACCGGCACGGTAAGTGCAATGCCTTTTACGATCTGGGCCGTTCTTGGTTGGAATTTCACGACCTTACGCTTCGCCGCAATGTGCCCAAAAGTATGTCGCGCCGGCCCCAGAAATTGCAGTGGCAGAAAAGGGATACTCATGAAGTCCTTCACGCGCATGTCGGTAAGACGCCGGCGGAACGCTACTTTGGCAATAAGCAATAGCAGCAATAAACATGCAGCAATATTCATAAGTGTCAGCAACTCGCTCGCGCGGACGGCTACCATGGTGGCAAATCCGATGAGCGGGATCATCAGCCACCAAGCAGCTTTACTTGGTTTTTGGTGAAAATAATGTGCCAGGCCAATTATGCCGCCCACCAAGCCAGCTACGTATAGAGGGAAAGATAGTCCCGGTAATTTTCCATAGAAAAACCGGTCGAACAATATTCCGAAGGCGGTTGACACGGCGACTATCGCCACAGCTTGAACGAGCTGAGTTTTAATATTAACGCGGTTCATAAGCTGTCTCTCTTAGTATAGCCGCATTATACAATATTAATTTATTGTAAATCAACAAATTACGTAGGCTATTTTTCGCACACAGCTTTTAGGTCTTCAAGGTCTTTATGAAGCGCTTTTTTAGTTGCACCGGCAAAAAGAAAGCCCATGAAACTCATTAGTCGGGCACTCGTACTAACCGGTTCGGCTTCAAAAACCATTTCGACATCAGTGGCCCCGCCATTTTGTTTAAAGAAATATTTGCTATGATACTTGGTGCCATGCGATTCCGCTTCCACAGCATAATTGGCGTTTTGTACAAGTTCCGTAACCCACATTACCTCTGTCGCTTCTTTCCCGAACAGTGTGCGTGTTTCGCGCCACTTAGTGCCAACTTGCATACTCGACGGTCCATCTATGATTTCAAGCTTGGTGATGGCCTTGATACGCGCAGATGCGCTCTCCAGATCCGTAAAGACACCAAATACTTTTTCGATTGGTGCGTCTATGTGTATTGAATCGGCAATTTTCATAGGTATAGTATGCTACGTTTAATGTAATATAGCCAACGTAGCGAGTTTACGATTCTATACATGTGGTGGCTGGGGCTAGTGGATAAACTCCGAGCAGCATATATTACATGTAATAATTATGGGGTAGTCAGATGTGTAGAAATATAAAGGGGCTCTATAATTTCGATCCGCCCGCCAATGAGGCAGTATCATGACCAACCACCGGATCTATACAATAAGCTTCGCGAGCGTCTACCCCCTTTATGTCGCTAAGGCAAAGAAAAAGGGACGAACGAAAACAGAAGTAGATGAAATCATTCATTGGCTAACAGGATATGGTCAGGAGGAGTTAGAAAAGCAGTTGGAAAAACAAGCGGACCTTGAGACCTTTTTTGCGGAAGCTCCTCAGTCTAATCCTTCGCGGGCTTTAATCAAAGGGGTGATTTGCGGTGTCCGAGTTGAAGACATAGAAGAGCCGACCATGCAAGAAATTCGCTACCTGGATAAGCTAATCGACGAGTTAGCCAAGGGAAGAGCGATGGAGAAGATATTGCGGAAGTAGTAGCTCCTCATACCCTATTTTGGTGGCAGCTCCTGCAAAGACCAGCCGTTACCGTCGGGGTCAGAAAAGTATACAAAGGAACCCCATGGCTGAACATCAACCTCACTTACCTCCGCTCCCCGCTTAGTCAACTCTTCGCGAGCGGCAGCAACATTTTTAACCACCATTTGATAGCTTTTGACGGATCCGGGCTTCATGTCTGTAATGCCAACACCAAGCACGATTGAACATGCGGAACCTGGCGGGGTTAGTTGCACGAACCGTAATGTATCGCTTACAACTTCGTCGTAGTCAGCAATGAAACCGACCTTATCGACGTAGAAGGCTTTGGCCAGATCAACATCGGCTACCGGAATGGGTATAAGTTCAATTTTCATTTCCATTGCCGCATAATAGCAAATGGATTTTGTTGATGCATCTACGAAAATGCCAAATTCGTTAGTAGTCTGCGATAACCAGCTTTTTCATCTGCATCATGTTGGCATAGGCTCCCGGACGCTTCAGGAGCTCATCCACATTTTTTGGTACTATCTGCCAACTGAGGCCATACTTATCTTTTAACCAGCCACATTGTTCGGATTCAGGAACTGCCGAAAGCTTTTCCCAATAGTAGTCGATTTCTTCCTGATCTTCACAGGCAACC
>DASVGB010000070.1:0-3483 GCA_036379755.1 Candidatus Saccharimonadia bacterium
TACCATGGTTTTATGCAGATCAACCTCATCTCCCAAGTAGCGCTCCCAATCCCCGTACTCTTCCTTGGCTTTTTTGGTGGTGATCGTTTGTGGCATAATGTGCTCTAAGTGAACGTCTTCGCCGTCGCTAATGTATTTTTCACCGGTATTGCCAGTAATATGATCTTCAATCGTTTCCAAAATATACTTTGCTCGATTCTCAAACCGACCCCGGAAATCGTGCATGAAAAGCTTTTCTTCAAATTCAGCATCATTTGGCAGGTAGGCCCGCAAGGTTGTCTTTACCGTTTCCACAATGTTTTCATCAGGAATTGCGGTAAGACTTGAAAATATGTCATCAAGTTCGGCGGTGCGATACTCAGCGATATTGCGTCGGAGCATAAAAATTTCAAGCAATCTCAAAATTTCGAATTTCTCCTTACGATCAATGTCGCGCTGCATAAGATTCAACACAAAGGTGTACGAGGCGAACGAACGAATCTTTTGTAGGTTGATCATATGACGATCAACCTTAGTATCTCCAAAACGGGCATTGAGAATCTTGCTATAGGTATCAGATGCCTTGCGTAGCCGCTCAACGAACTCGGTTATGGAAATGGTTTCTTGTTGGGGGCTAGGATGCGCCACATCAATTACCACCGTTTCTTCCTCGTCTGAGACCGAGAGCTCCTCCCGCAAGATAGTATCTGTTACTTCTGGCGAATACTCTGTCATGCCGGTAAGGGTGTCGCCGTTCCTGACATTATCGACGTAATATTTTTTAAAGCTATCAATCAAGCCGGTAAATGATACCTTGCGTCCCAATAAGCCGTTCATATATTGGCGAAAGAAGTCGTCAAGGTTCAGTCCATCCATATTCTTGATGAGCTGCGTCCAGTCTTGCTTCACATCTTCTAACGTCTCATCATCAATCGTTGAGGCGTTCCCAAGCAAGAAGTTCTTAATAATATCGGCAGGACTCAGGCTGAGGCCACGGTTATTAATGGTTTCAAATAATTTGAAAGCATCCTTGGCCTCGGCTACATCCAAACGGATCACATTTGCTTGATTAATAAATTTGTCTTTAAAGATATCAAGCTCTTCAACGCCTAGCTTATCGAGAAGTGAATAAATAAGTTTATGCGCCTCCAGCAGATGTCGATTCTCCACCTCGTCCAACTTTTTACCGCTCATAATTTTAGTAAAGTCGGTCTCATCCAGATCGCCCAGCACCAGCTTATTCTTTTGGCTGCGGTCGAAATCGGTACAGGTTAAGTAGCCTTCAAGTTTTTCAGCCTCTTTTTCCTCTCCCATCGATTTATATTTTTCTTCGATTGCATTCAAAACCAGCATAATAGTCGTGGTGCGTTGCTGGCCATCAACCAGTTCAAGGGTGTTAATGCCGGCTACCAGACTGGTGGTTAGGCAGACAATGCTACCGAGCAAGTGAGTTTCACCTATTTCAAGGTGTGTAATATCGTCGTAGAGCTCGGCTACGTGCTTCACCTGCCACGAATAGCGGCGTTGGTAGGCTGGAACCACAAACTGCTCCTTATTACTGCTGAGAAGCTGCGAGATTGTTAGGGATGTCGGGGTAATTTTCATTGTGCTATTGTACCCTATAAATTCCAGTTGTCAGGACTTGCCTTGGCATAGTCTTCAATACCGATGGCGGTAAAATGCTTTTTTCCGCAGTCAATCTTGGCTTGTTCGGAAGGCCGCAAGAGGTTGCCTTGTTGGGTACTTTTGGTTTCGCGAATCATATAAATCTTTTCTTGGCCGTTTTCCTGCTTTACGATGGCCCAATCTGGATTATAGTCACCAACGGGTGTGGGAATTTTAAACCTATCAGGTAATTTTATAAACAGCTTGACGTCTTCGCGAGAATCTAGCAGCTCAGCGAACTGCAGCTCAACATCCGAATCATAAACCACGTAATCAAATAAGGTTTTATCCTGCTTCTTAACCACATACATCTGATCGAGAAAGCTTTCACGCTCCTGCTCCCCGTCCTTTTGAAGCTCCCGCAGCTCATAGACGCAGCCGCCAATTTCCTCATACTGAATCCCATTGATTACCATAGTTGCTAACACGTTTGCTATGCAGCGCTTGGCCATTTGAATAAAGTCGTTCGGATTATGAATAAATTCTTGAAGCTTCTCAGAGGCAATGAGTATATCAACGATGGTTTTGCGGGTAAGGCTGGTTGTTTGCTGTAGCTCCTTAATAATATCGGGCAGATCATAACTACCGCTTATCTCGGCTGAACGCACGCCCAGCTGCTCACCCTTGGCCCCGCCGCGCAGTACTTTAAGACCCGACCGGGTAATATCAATGCGAATTGGGTCAATCTGCGGTTCCTGCTTAATGGCTTCCACCGACATACCGATGATATCGTCGCGGCTAACTTGCACGCGATAGGTAGAACGTTTGCTAATTCGCTCCCATAATTTCTGAAACTCTGGCGACAAGACTACTGCTTTATTTAAGGTACGCTTTTTCCGTTGCCGTGCCTGTTTTACATATTTTTCGATTTTGCAGTTTTGGATGATTTCGACAACCAATGACTCATAAGGTTTCATGTTTTCCGGAAGATGCAAGGTAAATGAAGCGTTGCTTGGCATAAAGTTTGCAGTTACCCGGCCGTCATTATCAATCATGCCGGTCTTGAGCAAATGCTCCCAAATGGTAAGTGAGGCATTGTATCCAATTGGCACCAGATCGGCAGTATCAAGGGCGGGAAGTTTACTAAACTCTTCTTTTCGAACAAATCCAATGCTCACACCGGCAGCCTTGTATTCTTTCTGTAAACTGTCGGCAAATGCTCGGTATGATTCATTTGCGATCACCGTTAACTGGGCAATTCCTGGTTCCTGAACTCGCTCGCCATTACTATCTACCGGTAAACGCAAACCTCTGCCAATAGTTTGCCGCCGCTCAAGCGTGGCACCCATTTCGCGTAGGACACAGATTTGAAACACATTGGGATTGTCCCACCCCTCACGTAAGGCGGAGTGGCTAAAAATAAACCGTACCGGCTCATCCAGGCTCAGCAGGCGCTCTTTCTGGCTCATAATCAAGTCGTAGGCATCATAGTCGCTTTCATTGCCACGTTCACTGCTGTCTACTGCGCGGTTTTTCCCACCCTTTTTCATAACTGAAAAGTAGGCCTTGCGTAAATCTGAAGGACTGTAGGGTAGCAGGTCGCGATATACCTCGGACTTATCACGTTCTTCAATAAGCAGCTCATCGAACCATGCAGCAAACTGGCCTTCCAGCTCCTCCCCTTGCTCGTTGTACTCTAGATAGTTTGCAACCTTATCAATGAAAAACAGGCTGAGTACCTTAATGCCTCGATCGCGCAGCATCTGTTCTTTCTTCAGATGTTCCTTAATGGTTTCCCGAATCATCTCCTTATATATTGCATCGTTGTTGCCGCCAATTGACTCGTCTACTCGCAACACGCTGTGATTCGTCAGCTCAATATAGCCAGGATCATTGTTA
>DASVGB010000071.1:0-6330 GCA_036379755.1 Candidatus Saccharimonadia bacterium
CTGGCTACACGGCTTCCAAGCGATGTTAACAAATCTGTTGCTTACGATCAGATCGACAACGCACCAGAAGAGCGACAGCGTGGTATTACTATTGCGACCTCTCACCAGGAATACGAAAGCGAAAAGCGTCACTACGCTCACGTTGATATGCCGGGACACGCCGACTATGTGAAGAACATGATCACCGGTGCCGCTCAAATTGACGGAGCCATTCTGGTAGTAAGCGCCGCCGATGGGCCGATGCCGCAAACCCGCGAGCACATTCTGTTGGCTCGCCAAGTTGGCGTTCCTTACATCTTGGTCTTCATGAACAAGATGGACATGGCTGATCCGGAGCTGGCTGAACTGGTTGAAATTGAGATTCGCGAGCTGCTTGAAAAGCAGGGTTATGATGAAAATGCTCCTATTATTAAGGGATCAGCCCTTAAAGCGTTGGAAGGCGAAGCCGCTGCTGAAGAGACTATCATGGAACTGGTTAAGGCTCTCGATGAGTCGGTTCCAGAACCGAAGCGCGAGATCGATAAGCCTTTCTTGATGCCAATTGAAGATGTCTTCTCAATTAAAGGTCGCGGTACGGTTGCTACCGGCCGTATTGAGCAAGGTAAGGTTGCAGTAGGTGATGAAATTGAAATCGTCGGTATCCGCGATACCAAGAAAACCACCGTTACCGGCGTTGAGATGTTTAAGAAGCTTCTCCCTGATGCTCAAGCCGGCGATAATGTCGGTGCTCTGCTTCGCGGTATTGAGCGCGATGACATTGAGCGCGGTCAGGTATTAGCCAAGCCGGGTTCAATCACCCCGCATACCGAGTTTGACTCTGAAGTCTATGTACTGAAGAAAGAAGAAGGCGGACGCCACACCCCGTTCTTCAAAGGCTATAAGCCGCAGTTCTACATTCGAACCACTGATGTTACCGGAGAAATCCAGCTTCCTGAAGGCGTTGAGATGGTAATGCCGGGCGACAACATCCAGATGAAGGTTAAGCTGATCGCCCCGATTGCTATGCATGATGGTTTACGCTTCGCCATTCGTGAAGGCGGCCGCACCGTTGGTGCCGGCGTTGTAACCAAGATCACCAAATAACGGACATCACATGACCAAAGACGACGCCGCACCTAAACAACGAATCCGGATCCGCTTAAAAGCTTACGACAACAAGGTTATCGACCAGTCAGCTAAGCAGATTTTGGATACCGCTACACGAACCGGAGCCAAGGTGGCCGGGCCAATTCCGTTACCAACCGACCGAAAGCTTCAAACCGTTATTCGCAGCCCGCACATCTTCAAGAAGTCTCGCGAGCAGTTCGAGATGCGAACGCACAAGCGCTTGCTTGATATTACCGAACCTACCCCTAAAACCGTTGACTCACTGATGAACCTCAGTTTGCCAGCCGGAGTCGATATCGAAATCAAAATGTAAGCGCCTATGCTTGCGATTCCTACCTGCTGGGTGGACAATGGGCCATACAACAGGAGTACAGACTATGGATTTACCACAGGCCATTCAATATATTTCGGCGATTATTGTAATTGTGGGGGCCGGCATTTTGCTAGGCTTGTCACTGCGCCGGCGCCAACCGTTACAATCGGCGCATTCTCAGCATGAGCGGCTGCAAACCTACGCCGAACTTATTGGTGCCATGGACGGTTTGCGCACAGCCAACGAGGACCATAAAGGTGATTTTATTTCCGCCTATTACCGTGCTCTTGTGTATGCGCCGGACAGCGTGGTTGAAGCGCTTAATGCCTTTCTTCAAACCGTTACAATCTCGGAAAAGCAGTACGACTCTGTCAAGCAGACCGCAGCCCGCGATGCGGCGGCTCTGGAAATGCGCCGGGATGCTCAACATCAGCTTGACTCATCAACGCGTTTGCAACCGGGTAATTTGTACAGTATTGAGGTTAATACCCAAGAAAGCGATAGCCCTGCGAGCGTGATGAAGCCTGAATCTCGTGTTGATACCGCACCGCTTTTGGCTGAGGCCGAAGCCAAAAACGCTCAGTAACGTTGTCGGATGGTAGCATAAGCGCTATAGTAAAGTTATAAAGAATATGCAGACTTATGGCACGAAAACCGAAGCGTCGAGTAAAACGTAATTCTGGCGGTCGTCAGGAGCTGGTGCGGTCGATTACGGAACGTACGTGGTACGAACTGCCTGATTGGGCTACGGCCTGGCTAGCGAAATATGCCGGCCGCGTTGTGTTTGGCATGGTCATATTGCTGTCGCCGATAGCAATATTGGCGGTAGTCTTAGGCCTGCATGCGCTGCCATTGCATTTCATTGGAATCGCCGGAAGCGATAATGCCCTGGGGTTGAAAGCGGTGCTTTTTCTTATAACATATGGCGTGCTAGCCTTCTCCGTAAAACCGTTAATGCGCGGTTTAAACCGGGGGTGGTGGCTGGTGATTCTAGCGGGTGCGGTAAATGCCATTAATAATGCGGTTGCCGGTGAAGGCGGCCTTAGCGGCATTATTTTATTGGCATTGGCCGGATATCTCTTTACGCAAGTACGCCACCGTTTCGACTAGCTAGGGAAGCGCTATGTTTGGATTTTGTTCGTTTAACTAGATATAATACCGTCTATGAGTTTGTTTGATGCGCCGCAGCAACCGTTAGCCGATCTTTTACGTCCCAAGCACGTCGATGAGGTTATTGGGCAACGCCACCTGGTTGGTACCGGCCAATTTATTCGCCAGCTTATTGAAAGCGGCCAGCCGGTATCGTTAATTCTATGGGGTCCTCCAGGCAGCGGTAAAACAACGCTGGCTCGCATTATCGCGGGCAGCAGCGCACATGCATTTGAAGAGCTAAGCGCTGCAATCGCCGGGGTAGCCGATGTGCGCAAGGTAATCGAGCGGGCACGAGAGCGGCGGAAGATGGGGCAAGGTACCATTTTGTTTGTTGATGAAATCCATCGTTTTAATAAATCTCCACAGGATGCATTTTTACCGCATGTTGAAAACGGCACCATTATTTTAATTGGGGCGACTACGGAAAACCCCTCGTTTGAAGTTGTTTCGCCGCTGCTGTCGCGCAGCCGGGTTGTAACGCTTAACCCTTTGTCGCAGCAGGAACTGCTAAAACTGCTTGAGCGGGCCATGCAGCGGTATAAAGGAAAAGAATTGCAGCCAAAAGCGGCGGCATTATTGACCGAATTGGCCGCTGGCGACGGCAGGGTAGCGCTTGGGGGATTGGAAGCGGCGGCAAGCTTGGGAGATATTATCACGCCTGAAAGCATTAAGCAGGCGATGCAAAAAACTAGCTTGCGTTATGATAAAGGCGGCGAATTTCATTACAATCTTATTTCGGCGTTTATTAAATCGATGCGAGGAGGCGCGGTTGATGCGGCATTGTTTTATTTAGCCAGAATGCTTGAAGCAGGGGAAGATCCAAAGTTTATTGCTCGCCGGATTGTAATTTTCGCGTCTGAGGATATTGGCGCTGCCGATCATTCCATGTTGCAACTGGCGGTGGCAACATTTCAGGCGATTGAACGCATCGGAATGCCGGAGGGAAGAATTATTCTCTCTCAAGCAACAATTGGTATGGCGACCGCAAAAAAAAATCGTGATGCCTATGATGCGATTGGCGCGGCCCAGCAGGCGGTGCGGGACAATCCAGCCACTGAGCCTCCATTGCATATTCGGAACGCACCGACCAAGTTAATGAAAGATTTGGGGTATGGGAAGGGTGCAAAATGGGAGCCTGGTTTTGAACATCCGCAGGGATTTATGCCAGAAGGGCTGGAAGATCTTACTTTCTATAAGCCGCAAAAGCCTGGCAAATAGATTTCTATTCCGTTTACGCTTATACTAGGTGTATGGCTTCCAATAAACCTCCTGCAAATGAATACGACAGCGTTTATTTTTTAAAAGTACTGCTGTATTTACTCCTCGGAACGGTATGGATAGCGTTCGATGAAAAAAAATATATTCCGGCTGGCATTATCATTGGAATCTTAATTGCTCAGCATGAGCGCCTGCAGCTTGATCGCAAAATAGAGTATGCCATGCTGATTGTGGGCGGTCTGCTCGGCCTGGTTGGCATCGGTCTGACTTTTTGGTTGTAGTAGGTCTACTTAGTCTGTTAAGGTATGCAGTCCTATTAGACATTGATATTTAATTATTTTATGTTATTATAATCTAACGTTTTTAACGCAGTCCAAACCAAAGGATTTTGACATGACCGATAGCACGCTAGACGACGAGTGTGATGCCGCCCTGTGGATCGACTTTCGTGCCGTCAGTGAAGGACAGGCTGCTCGTCGTAAACACGCTGACCATCATGAGATCTTGCGCAAACTCCTCCGAGCCGAGCTTGTCATTCACAACTCAAGGCGGGAAGATCGCCACAGTCTGCAACTTGTAGACTACTGGGACGATATGGAGGATCGCTGTCGCCGTGCTCTTCAGGCTCTCAATGAGGGCTGCACTGAAACTGCCCGGCTGTTCGCTGATGGGTTCAAGCCCAAGGTGATCGTTTTTAAGTCCACAGGGTTCCTAGTGACATCCGACAACGTCGTAAAGGCTTTTGCGCCTGCGATGGCCCTCACATGGATTTTGCTGCAAGTCGGTGCGCCACTCATCCCGATCGTCGTACTCACGTGGGTGGGTGCTGTGATGTTGGCACGTCGCTGGTCGGCGGACGCCCTGAAACCTCCCCCCGAGATCCCTCTGGATGATCCTGACCCTTGGGTGCAGGACAGCCCGCCGAAAAGACGTCGCTGACTCGCTGGGTCAGCATCAGCCGCATCAAAAGGCTTACGGAAGGCTCGCGCCCGCCGTGAGCCTTTTCGTTTGTTGTTGGCTCGGGCTATTCGTTGACAGATAGCCATCAGGTTTGGTATAGTGCCCTGGTAACTCTTGAGCTGGGCCGCACGCCACTCACCTGGGAATCAGATAGGATCGGTTGCATCCGATAACCACCTGAATCCCGGAATTGTTTTTTGTTAACAGGACGTTTGATGAAGGCCTTACTAGGAAAAAAACTCGGTATGACCCAGCTGTTCGATGAGAATGGTAATGTGTCGCGCGTTACCATCGTGGAAGCCGGACCGTGTGTTATTACTCAACTTAAAACAAATGACACCGACGGCTATCTGGCAGTGCAGTTTGGCTTTGAGTCGGCCAAGCACCCTGCCAAACCTCAAGTCGGGCATGCAACCTTTAAAGACGTAACGCCGAAGCACTTTCGTGAAGTTCGCCTGGATAAAGTGGGCGCTAAGCAATCGGACGAAGAGATGAAGGTAGGAGACACATGGAAGGCTGACAGGTTTGAAATTGGAGATGCAGTAGAGGTTGTTGGGACGAGTAAGGGCAAAGGATTTGCCGGCACTATTAAACGTCATAACTTCCATCGCGGCCCCAAGACCCATGGTTCACATAATTATCGTGCACCCGGCTCGATCGGTTCAGGCTATCCCCAGCATGTCCTAAAAGGTCAAAAGATGGCTGGACGCATGGGCGGTGATCAGGTGACCGTTAAAGGTTTGAAAATCGTACATGTGGATGCTGAAAAAAATTTACTGGCAATTAGCGGCGCCGTTCCCGGTCCGCGTAAAAGCCTGGTAATGATTCGAGAGGCACGCTAATGGCACAGGCAGTTCTTTATTCTAAGACCGGTACAAAAAAAGAAACGGCTGTTAAGCTGCCAGCAGCGGTATTTGGCACCGAGCCAAACCATAGTTTAATTAGCGCGGCGTATGAAACCTATGTTGCCAACGGTCGCCATGCCGGAGCCAAAACGTTGACACGCGGTGAAGTGCGCGGTGGCGGTAAAAAGCCGTGGAAGCAAAAAGGAACAGGACGTGCACGGGCGGGTTCAAGCCGGTTGCCGCATTGGACTGGCGGCGGCGTAGCCTTTGGACCGGTCGGGTTAGAGAACCATTCAAAAAGTATGCCGGTTAAGGCTAAGCGAGCAGCCATTCGCGGGGCATTGAGCCTTCAAGCCACTGATCAGAAAATTATGGTAATAGAGGATTTCGTAGCACCTGATGGCAAGGTGAGTGCAACCGTGAAGTTGCTGAACAAGCTTGAGGTTGAAGGTTCAATTGTGCTGGTAGTTGCCACTAAGGATACCCTGATCGACCGAGCGACTCGTAATATGCCCGGTGTCAATGTGGTGAGTGCCACCTATCTGAACGTCTTTACTATTCTCAATGCAGACGCCATCATTATGACCCAAGCAGCCTTAGAGCAGGTTGAAGCATGGCTTGGCGCAGCTGATTCCCCAGCGGCCAAGCAGCCCGAAGCTAAGAAACCGGCTGCTGCCAAAAAGCCAACTGCTAAGAAAGCTGAGGCGAAGGCATGAATCCGGTAGTACTTCGTCC
>DASVGB010000072.1:0-13800 GCA_036379755.1 Candidatus Saccharimonadia bacterium
ATCGGCCGGCCTAATGTTGGCAAATCGAGCTTGTTCAACCGGCTGGTAGGCGTGCGCCAAGCTATAACGCATGAAACCGCCGGAACCACCCGCGACGCCAACTATGGGTCACTGACCTGGAATGGCAAGCATTTCATCTTGGCTGATACCGCCGGTTTGTACAAAGCCGACAACGACACGCTTGAAATGGCGGTTCAGGAGCAGATTACCGAGATTGCCAACCTGGCTGATGTCTTGGTCGTAGTAATCGATGCCGGCGTAATGATTACCAAGGAAGACCAACTGGCCGCCCGTTTGGCCCGCAAGACCGGCAAACCAATGGTGCTGGCGGTTAATAAGATTGATACGGCCCAGGCCGGTCCGGTCGATCCTCCCGAGCAGTTGGGCATCGACCCGATCGTTCAAACCTCGGCGGTACATGGCCGCGGCACCGGTGATCTGCTTGATGCGATTGCCGAACATCTGGCTGCCGTACCGGAACCGCCATTTGAAGCGGACGTTGTTACTCTTGCCTTACTCGGGCGCCCTAATGTTGGCAAGTCCAGTTTACTGAATGCTATGGCGGGGAAACAACAAGCGATAGTATCTGAACGCGCCGGTACCACCCGCGATATTGGCAGTATTGATATTACGTACCACGGCAAAACCATTCGCATTCTCGATACGGCCGGTTTACGCCGCCGCGGTAAGATTGAACAGGGGATAGAGAAGTATTCCAGCCTGCGAACCTTGGCAGCGATTGCGCGAGCCGATATTGGGGTTTTGGTGATGGACGCAACCGAGCCAAGCGTGGCGGGAGACCAACACATTGCCGGAGCCGTGGTAGACGCCGGTAAAGGCTTAATCTTGGTCACGAACAAGTGGGATGCGGTCCAAGATAAGGATGATAAAACCCAGGTTCGGTTTACGCGCAAGCTAATCAGCGACTTTGCCTTTGCCCATTGGGCTCCGCTGGTGTATACCTCGGCAACCCAAGGCTTAAACGTTACTCAACTGTTTAAGCTTACCCAGGAGATTGCCCTCATCCGCACTAAAACCGTTCCTACCGGTGAGCTTAATCGGCTGATGGAGAAAATGATAGCCAAGCAAGCCCCAGCCGGCCTTAAAAATCGCCAACCTAAAATTAAGTACGCTACCCAAACCGGCACCAAACCACCAACTTTCACACTGTTTTCAAGCTATCCGGAAATGGTTCACTTTTCGTATACGCGCTATTTGGAAAATGGTTTGCGCGAGGCATTTGGCTTCGACGGTACTCCGATAAAACTGGAATTTAGAGGGAAACAAAAGTAGTTTTTTAACAGGGAAGCATTTCTTTTTTGCTCTACTCAAATCTGAGTACTTACGTACTTACTTTATGCACAGATATGAGTACTTTTTGAGTACTTGGGTACTCAAAAGTGAGTATCTGAAAAAGAAGTTCTGGCTAGCCATTGCTTGGGTGGCTCAAGATACGACAATTAGGTAGTGAGGTTTACTCATTGCTATAATCAATCTTGTTATGTCCTTACTACTACCATTCATATGAAACTGATCATTGGTCTCGGCAATATCGGCAAGGAATACCACGCAACGCGCCACAACCTCGGGTTCGGCGTAGTAGACATGCTCGCCATTACCTTCGGCAAACAACCCTCCGACTTCACCAAGCACGCTAAAGCTGCCGCAGAAATTCTTGACTTGAAAAGCGAGTTCGGCTGCATGCTGGTGCGGCCTACCACGATGATGAACTTGAGCGGCCAGGCCGTGCAAGCTCTGGCTCATTATTACAAAATAGCTCCGCATAATATCTGGGTTATTTATGATGATGTCGACCTGCCGTTTGGACACATGCGAGTAAGGCTCGGCGGCGGCAGCGCCGGGCATAATGGCATAAAATCAATTATGCACCATATTGGTGATGAGTTCTGGCGGGTGAGGCTGGGAATTGCTAATGATTATTTAGCGACCACTCCTACCGATAAGTTTGTACTCGACCCGTTTATGGCAGAGGAAGCCACGAAGGTGCCAGCACTGCTTGAAACCGCGGCTAATTATATTGAAGCAGCGCTGCTCAGCGGAAACCTATCCGACCATAGCCAACACCTGCACTAATTTAATCATTTGGTAATACCGGGGTGGCATACTTACTATACGTCCACACACAATAAAACCCCATGATAGGGTGGTGAAGTCCACTAACACAGGGTTTTATTGCACCCTCCAATACTTGCTAAAATGCAGCATTTTGGCAATCCGGCTCACAGCGGGATCGAGTATTCGAGGGACTGAACTACCTGCCGGTACCTAAAGGAGGGTGCATTTAAGTTACCATGCAGGCAGGTCAGTAGGGTTTACTGGTTTAAGGAGCGACCTTAAGAAAGGCATGAATAAGAGCATAGCACACATTGTTATAAATGTCAACCATATTTATGCAACCCTCTAAGAAGATTGCACAAGTAAACTATGATAATGACCAATACCCGGTCATCCTTAGAGAAATTGGCAGCCCGCCACAGCGGCTGTATGTCCGGGGCGAGCTTTCGCGAGCTCCGCATATTGCAATTGTAGGATCAAGGCGCCCGACTGCATACGGTGAACAGGTCACCTACATGCTTGCCAGTGAATTGGCAGCAGCCGGCATATGTATAGTCTCGGGTTTAGCCCTGGGCATCGACGGCATCGCTCACCGAGCGGCTTTAGAGGCCGGCGGTACCACAATTGCGGTACTTGGTTCCGGGTTAAATCAAGTGTATCCGGCCCGCAACCGCGGGATCGCAGCCCAGATCAGCGCTGGAAGAGGAGCGGTAGTTAGCGAGTACGAAGCAGCGATGCCGGCCCTGCCGCATCATTTTCCCCTGCGTAATCGAATTATTGCGGGACTTAGCCTCGGTGTTATTGTCACTGAGGCCGATGCCTCAAGCGGTTCGTTGATTACGGCCGACCACGCACTGCAAGCCAATCGAACGGTTATGGCCGTTCCCGGCAACATTACCAGCCTGCGCTCAGCCGGTCCCCACAAGCTATTGCGAGACGGGGCGATTCCGATTACCAGTGCCGCCGAAGTCCTGAACGCCCTTAATCTGGATATTGCGAGTCTTTCGCAATCACGGCCGGCACCGGCCAGCCAGCAAGAATACATCATCCTTTCTCTCCTAAGCCAAGGGGTGTCAAACGGGCGGGATTTAATTGAACAGAGCGGACTTGAGCCAGCGGTTTTTGCCCGGACTATCAGTATCATGGAGATCAGCGGGAAGGTATACAACCTGGGTATTGGTAACTGGGTCCGGCGTTAAGTCCGATGGACAATCTGACGCTCCTGGCGTACCAAGAAACGCAATGCAATGTAGAGTAGAATGCTGGCAATAAAGCCGGGGAGGGCACTGAATTCCTTCTGATAAAACGAGAAGAATTGCACTACGAAAATATCGATTAAGAGTGATTTGGTGAACAGTTCATAGGCCCGCAGCCGTGAGCTGCGAATAATTGCAATGCCGGCGACGACGAAGCCGGTAGAAATCAACGAGGCGCCAAACTGAAGCGTTGACACCACCGCGAACCCTTGGAGCGGAACCTGAGTGTACCAGCGGGAAGCATCCACCACCGCATCGGTTAAGAAAATGCCGGCCTTAAGCGCAAAGACCGTATCGATCAGGCGAATCGCCCAGGTGGTGGCCATGATTTTCTGATAGCGAGACTCAATCTGACGCAGCCAGCGGCGTATGAGGGCCGGTTCGCTGTCTTTTTGCGCACCAATCCGCTCTAAGGCTTTTTCCAACGGCTTTACCAAAGGGTGGTTCGGGTCTGAGCGGTGCAAGTTCGCTAAAACGCGCTTAAGCTCCGGTCGATCAAGTTCGTTAATTACGGCTTCTTCAAGCATGTTGAGAGCATTGAGCAAATGCTCTTCTTTACTAAACCGCCGTTGTCGATTAGAAAGCGAACGAAACATTAAAAACATGATCACAAAAACCAAGTAAATTAAGGCTACCGTAGGCTGAAAAAAGTAGTTATTATCATGCGTTACATATTTGCCTAATTCATCAATAAATAGTCCGAATCCAATGCCGCCGATTACGCTGGCTAGCCGCTGCACCCGGTTCCCCAGAAATGCCATTGTAAGCACCAAGGCGGCAACCATCAATACACCGCCCGGCAACATATGGGCCACATGCAGTTCGCTGGTAGACAGCTGGGGATACCCAGTAAGAGTGAGAAGAAAACGCACCAGCAGAACGCTGGAAATTGCCGCGACTAAAAACAGCTCTAAGAGCTCGCCGGATCGATCATTCCGATAGAGATAACGCGGCATCATTGTATCGAAATTGTAGCATAACAGGTCTAATCCATTGACACCGCGTGCTGGTTATGGTTGAATCGTGATGTCCCGTTCACAACCAATTGAGGCCAGAATGAACGAGTCCTTGCAAATCGTTCCACGCATCACTGTCGAGGCAAAACCGGGCGACCGCCTGGTGTTCTGTTCGCGGCAGGATGACGTCTGGGTCATCAAGGCCGACCTGAATCCCGTGGGCGTCGGCGACGATCCTCGCATCATCTGCTGGGAACGCCCCCATGAGGGGGTGTGCTGGTTGGTACACATCACCGGCGGTCAGCTCCGCCTCAAGGAGTACCGGCCTGGCATCAGGCCGCTCGAATGGTTCATTCCGTTCAGCTTCCAGCCGAGTGGACTGCTTCTGCAGATCATCGATGGCTGGGTGCCCAAAGTGCTCCGGGGTAGGATCGACGACGCGCTGGCCAAGCCCCCGGCCACAGCTCAGTAGCACCGCGGACACCTTCACCCACTCACAAAAGCCCTCTGCTGCGGCGTTGCCCTCTGCTGAGGGCTTCGTCGCGCCATACCGCTAAATATAAGGTAAACTTAAGAGTACCAATGAACGTATGGTCCCAGCTTCACCAAGCACATAAGCCATTTTTTATTTTTGCTCCCATGGATGATGTCACCGACACCGTCTTTCGCGAAGTGGTGGCACGCGCCGCCAAACCGGATCTAACCATGACCGAGTTCGCTTCAAGTGATGGTTTTGCCCATCCGAAGGGACGCCCAAGCGTCGAACAGCGGCTGCGGGTTAACGACACCGAGGTTGAGCTGGCCGTGCCGTTGATTGCTCAAATTTGGGGCAACCATCCCGATCATTATTATGCAATGGCCAAGGACCTAGCCGCTCGGCAGCAATTTGCCGGTATAGATATCAATATGGGGTGTCCGGAAAAGGGGATCGTAAAACGAGGCTGCTGCGGTGGATTGATAAAAGCAGAAAATTGGGAGAACGCCGCTGCCATCATTGAGGCCACCAAAGCCGGTGCCGGAAATCTTCCGGTGAGCGTTAAAACCCGGATCGGTCTCGGAACAATCATTACCGAAGAATGGGTTTCGCATTTGCTTAAACAAGATATTGCGGCACTGATTATTCATGGCCGTACCGTGCGCGAGATGAGCCGGGTTCCAGCCCATTGGGATGAAATCGGCAAGGCGGTAAAACTGCGCGACCAGCTAGCGCCGAAAACCTTGATGATCGGAAACGGCGACGTACTCAGCCGCAATCAGGGCGAACGGTTGGCAGCTGCATACAACCTTGATGGCATTATGATCGGCCGCGGGGTATTTCAAGATCCGTTTGTATTTGCCTCCAAGGAAGCAGAGCACCCTCCGGAGGAGATGTTTGCGATATTGCTCCACCATGTGAATCTTTACGACTCAACCTGGGGCGACGCTAAATCGTATAATCCGTTAAAACGGTTTTTTAAAATGTATGTAAGTGGCTTTCCCGGTGCAGCCGAACTGCGTGCCCGGCTGATGGATACCAAGACACCCGATGAAGCCCGCAAGATTATGGGTCGGATAACCCCATCTGGCATTGTTGCCTAAACTATTGTATTATCTCTTGGTTCACAGCGCTTCGTTCAGGCAGTGCCCCACCATCACCGATCGAAAGAGCTAGCATGCCCTTTATTAAGAGGCGGCGCCTGTCCAGAAAGGCGAGACAACAGGTTGCAACCGACAAAGCCTGCCTCATCAGATACCGACTGGAGAAGGCGCCGACCGTGAAAGGCGTCGACTTCATCGTCAGACACAACGCCAGCGTCGTGTTCCTGATTGCCGCAGATCCGCAGCATCAAGCACAGTGGGCCAAAAGCCTGCTCTACCGGACCTGCCAACGCCAGATGACAGCAGCGCGCAAGGACCGAATCGACCGTGCACTGGAAGTTCTGGAGGTCAGCGGTACGGGACTGGACCCCGAGCACCATGACGTGTTCCTCATTGCGAGGCGTTAGAACGTGTGCCGGCACGCACCACAAGACTCACGAGAAAAAGACCCCGGGGTCAACTCCTGTGGGTCTTTTTCTCTTTATTGTTGGTACCCGCAACGAACCCCCGACTGGCGGGATCCGCTGGTCGGGGGCTGGGGCCCTGAATGATGTGGGCTAGCGCTTCCAGGGACGGTGCAGCGAGGGCCAGAAACGACCCCATGAGCGGCGCAACCGGTGCCTCAATGGCATCATCGAGACGATGACTCGATCCATCTTTTTGGCGGCCGCATGATCGAGGGCAAAGCCAATGGTCTTTCGATTGTGACCACGCAGATGCACAACCTCGCCCTTACTGCTCGAACGGATGACCCAGAGCAGCTCCTCAACCTCTGCCGCTGAAATGTCACCCTCCTCGGGCAGAAGCTCGGAGATATGTACGGCCAGATGCAGAGCCACACCATCATCTGGGTCGTAGATGAAGCCGTCCTGCTGCCGCAGATAGCGCTGCAGGCGTTCGATTTGCAGCCGCTGAGCTCGGGTGGGCTTCATGCGCGGCGGCTCGCTGAGACGATGATGCAGTGACATGATTTCAATCCTTCCAATCGAAAGCGGGTACATTCTACTGAAGCGTTATATAGTTATAGCATGAATTAACTGTTCCTACAAGTTTGCGCAGCCTGGCTGGCTACGCTACAATTATGCTAACATTTAAATAACTAATATGAAGAGTGCAGCGAGGGATCTAGCCCGATGACCTGCCGGCAACCCTGGAAAACCAGTAGGTGCTTTCATCTAGCCCGCAAGGGAGACATGTGCTTTTAAGCTCTTTCTTACCGAACCGGGGGAAGGAAATTTTTTATGACCAGCAATGTATTTACCTCGGAATCTGTGTGTGCCGGCCATCCCGATAAGGTCTGTGATCAGATTAGCGATGCCATTTTAGACGAAGTATTGCGCCAGGATCCGAATGGCCGGGTAGCCGTTGAAACTGCCGTTACTGCCAACCGGATTATTTTATTGGGCGAGCTTACTACTACCGCCAAAATCGATTTTGTCAAGGTTTCTCGAGAGCAGGTTAAGCGGCTGGGGTACACCGATCCCGACTTTCACTTCACCCCCAACTGCGATGTAGAAGTTTACATTCGCAGCCAATCGCCAGAAATTGCTGCAGGAGTCGACCTAGACGGAGCTGGCGACCAAGGTATGATGTTTGGCTATGCCTGTCATGAAACCAAGCAGCTCATGCCGCTGCCGATTATGATGGCCCATTCACTAACACGGGCGATTGATGCAGCCCGTGAAAGCGGTACCCTCCCATATTTGCGCCCCGACGGCAAAGCTCAAGTCACCATTCGTTATGAGAATGACATGCCGGTTGGAATTGAGCATATTACCATGGCGGTTCCGCATAACGAAGAAATCGAGCGCAAGCAAGTCCACGCCGACCTGGTAACTGAAGTTGTTTTGCCGGTGCTTGCAGAGTATGGACTGGATATGGGCAGCGCCAAAGTGATCGTAAACGGTACCGGTGTTTGGCACGCACCCGGGCCAGCCAGCGACGCCGGACTGACCGGACGCAAGATTATTGTCGATTCTTATGGCGGCTATGCCCGAGTCGGCGGCGGCGCTTTTAGCGGTAAGGATCCGACCAAGGTTGATCGTTCGGGTGCCTACGCAGCCCGATTCCTGGCTAAAAATATTGTCGCCAGCGGCATGGCTGACCGCTGCGAGGTTGGTTTGGCCTATTTTATTGGTGCTAAGCAGCCGGTAATGCATCAAATTAACACCTTCGGCACTGCGAAAGAAAGTCAAAAAGCAATCGCCGCTTTTTCTACCGAGATTCTTGATACGTCGGTAAAGGGGATTATTGCTGCGCTCGACCTGCGCCGCCCGATTTACTTAGATACGGCCGCTTACGGCCACTTTGGCCGCGATGACGTGAGCTGGGAAAAAGTGGTCGAGCACGCCAAGATATCTGCCAACGCCTAGGGGGCTTCTCGCGACAGCAACCCATAGAGTTCATTTTGGCTTATTTTTACTAATGCACATTTGTAACACTTTGCCACAAATGTGCATTAGCTGAAAACGCCTGACACAGAAGGGTAGTCGGCGAGCTGCCAGACCAGAATGGTACACTAGGACTATATGAAGTGGCTGACAAAGTCGAATTATCTGCACTTTCTTATTCATCCCGCCTATTTTTGGCTGGAGAAGCACGATAAAGAAAAACTGCCGCCATTTGATGACGCTGCCCAGGCGATCATGGACGCCGGGAATGAAATTGAAGAATACGCCCGCGAACGATTTCCCCTAGGACAGCTAGTACCGGGCGGGCTGTTCGACCAGATTGACGAAAGCACCAAGTTGCTCAAGCACGCTGCTGCAGGAGAAACCTTATTTCAGGCAGCGGTGTTGACCGATCAAAAATGGTACGCGCGCTGTGATGTTGTTATAAAAAATAATGGCGGATCATGGGACATATATGAGATTAAAAGCGCTACAAAAGTAAAACCGGAACATCTTCATGATGTAGCATTTCAGAAGATTGCACTAGAAGAATGTGGGCATCCTGTGAGAAATACCTACATTGTGCATATTTCCAGTCACTATGTTCGCCAGGGCGCAGTTGATTCCCAGAAATTATTTGAGCAAGTTGATGTAACCGCGGCCGTCGATGGATTGCTCCATAAAACCAAGCGCGATATTGCCGCCGCACAAGCAATGATGGCTTTGCCGGAATGCCCAAGCGATTCGCCGGCCTTAGCAAGTAACTGGTATGCCTGGCGCGACATCTATCGCCATCTGCATCCTGAAATTACCGATCTTAGCATCTATAATTTAGCGAGACTTAAGCCGGAGCAGCTAAGCGCTCTTGCAAAACTCGGTATAAGCGACATGCTAAGCATTCCCGATTCCTTTGCATTGGGGTCGCAGCAAAAAGCCCAACTTCAAGCGCTCAGGGCCGGGGAGCCGATTATTCATCCGGTCAAAATAGCAGCGGCGCTGGCGGGGCTCGCCTATCCATTGTATTTCTTCGATTATGAGACGGTTGGCCCGGGTATCCCGGCATATGATGGGACCAAGCCCTATCAGCAGGTGCCCTTTCAGTATTCGCTGCACATACTTGATAAACCGGGAGGTAAGCTGCGCCACACCGAGTTTTTAGCAACCGGCAACGCTAATCCCATGCCGGCGCTGCTTGAGCAAATGCAGCATGATATTGGACCCATCGGCAGCGTTATTGTATGGTACAAGGGCTTCGAGATGGGTGTTAATGATGCCATGGCGGCCATTTATCCGGAGCATGCGGCCTTTTTACACCAGGTGAACACCCGTGTCTTCGACCTTATGGAAATTTTCAGTAATTTTCACTACGTCGATGCTGCATTCGGAGGCAGCGCATCGATTAAGAAGGTTCTTCCGGTAGTCGTGCCAGAGCTTACTTACAGCGATCTAGCAATCCAGAAGGGGGATGTTGCCTCAAAGCTTTGGGAGCAAACCGCCCAGGGGAAGATTACCGGAAAACAGGCTGAGAAAATCTATGCCGATTTGCGGATCTACTGCGGCCAGGATACCTTAGCGATGGTGCGGATTTACGAGTTTTTGATGCGTATTACGAAAACAGCTCCGGGCGCGCAACTTAGCCTACTAGGCTAAGTCGGCTTTTCTGCTATAATTCCAGCGTGAAACAGCCACAGGTTAGCGCCGTCATCGGCGGACAATGGGGAGACGAAGGCAAGGGCAAGATTGTTGATTACTTGGCTGCCGATGCCGACGTAGTTATCCGCTCGCAAGGAGGGGACAATGCCGGACATACCGTTTTAAATGAACGCGGTAAGTTTGGCTTGCATTTAGTGCCGGCCGGAATCTTTAATCCCGACACCATTAACATTATGGGCGCCGGTGTGGCTCTTAATCCCAAAACCTTACTTAAAGAAATGAAAGAGCTGGGCGAACGAGGAGTCAGTTTTGATAATTTAATTATTAGTCCGAAAGCTCATCTGGCCTTCGATTATCATCTTTTTATTGATCAGAGCCAAGAGCATGCCCGTGGTAAAAATCGAATTGAAACCACCAAGCGCGGCATTGGCCCTACTTATATGGATAAAGCCGAACGCATCGGCCTGCAGGCCAAGTTACTACTAGAACCCGATCGCTGCATGGAAGAACTGGCCCGTGTGTTGGCACTCAAGCGCAAACATCTCGACCAAGACAATGAGGTTCTCTATCCGGAATATTATGAGGACTTTGTAAAAGAGGCGGGTGCGGCGCTAAAAGATTTCATTCGTCCAACCGAACGCATTATCGAAGAGCATTTGCACAAAGGCAGCCGGTTTGTACTGGAGGGAGCCCATGGCACACTGCTTGACCTCGACCACGGCACCTACCCAATGGTAACCGCCTCAAACTCCACCGTGGGAGGATTGTTGGTGGGAGCCGGCATGCCGCCGCTAGCGCTTAATAAGGTGGTAGGCATCTTTAAGTCATATCAAACCCGCGTTGGGGCAGGAGGAATGCCTACGGAGCTTGATAATGAACTAGGCGAGCACATCCGCACACGGGGACATGAATTCGGCACCACCACCGGCCGTCCGCGCCGAGTTGGTTTCTTTGATGGCGTAGCCGCCTTGTATGCCCACCGAATTAATGGCTTTACCGACATCGCCGTCACCAGGATCGACACCTTGGCCGACGTGAAGGAGCTTAAGATTGCTACCGGCTACAAGGATACCGCTGGCTGGCCAACTGATTTCCCAACCGATAACACCCGCCTAAGCGACTGCATACCCGCCTACGAGTCTTACGAAGGCTGGACCGAAGCTGAAATCGCCAAAGCCTCAACGTTTGATGAACTGCCCCTAAGTGCTAAAGCCTATTGTGAAGCGATTGTTACTAGCATGCCGGGCGCGAAGCTCAGCTTCGTAGGTGTAGGGCAAGCCCGCAACCAGTTACTCGTCATTTAGCCTTGTTCAACCGCACCGAGGATCGTGCTACATACTTCTATTCAAGCGTTTAGTATCTCAAGGATACTACTATTCAATTGCATTTATATGAAGTCGCGCCAGCAATAGTATCCTACGGATACTAAAGGTAAAGAAAAACGGTGATGTGCACCGCGTAGCCATGATCAGCCTAAATTTTTAAGCTACTAACGTTAAAAACTGGGGCTGAAGCCGGAACGAGGGAGAACCCTCGCTCCGGCGCGGCACATCTTAGCTGACGACGGCCAAGCCGAAGACTCTCGCCTTGCGGCGTGCATCGTCGGTCACGGGCTTGATCCTGATGTTCTGAATCATCCCGGACTCAGATCCGACCTTGATGAGAAAACCCAGGTAATTGCCCTCGGGGTCCTCGCCGATGGTCGGGCCGGTGTAGGTGAGCACCCAGCCGCGATCAAGCCTCTGTGCCAGAAGCATCGCTTCGGATCCAAGCGAAACCCACTTCATGGAATGAGTCTGATCCTCAGCCCAGCCGTCCCATGTACCGTCATCACCGTTGATCCGATGCTTCGGCCTGCCTTCCGCCTGTACCGCGTGGAAGTTGAACGTGCCCTCCGCGATATAGGCAAGGCCGGGGCGGGCGGACTTGGGCGGTGTTACCAGGAGGGATACAAGCGTGCACACCCCCTCCCAGTCCGCCTCCAACGTCGCGACGGTTGGCGGATCGGGGTGTTCGATACTAATACGCTGCATAACGATCTCCGTGCGTTTTACCCCGCCGGGATTGAGCTCGAAGCCAGTCTCCGAACGACGTATACATGCATATAAATGCACGCATAAACCGTTCGGAGATACTGCCAGTTGAGACATACTGTTAAAGGTACTCGCTCGAAAAAGTCTCGATTGAACAGATATTATCGTGTCATGTTTATAATGATTCGTCAAGTTTGAGGAGTGGCTCCGCGAAAAGCCTTTACACGCCTCATACATATATATACAGTAGCCGAGTATGACCAAACACTTAGTTATTGTAGAATCCCCAGCGAAAGCCAAAACCATTGAACAGTACCTCGGAAACGAGTACGAAGTGGTTGCGAGTTTTGGTCATGTCCGCGACTTGCCTAAAAAGGGGATGTCTATCGATATCGAGCATGGCTTCACGCCAACCTATGAAATAAATGCCGATAAGAAAAAGACCGTCGCCGAGCTGCGTAAAAAAGCCAAGGCTGCAAAAAGCGTTTGGCTGGCAAGCGATGAAGACCGCGAGGGAGAGGCGATTGCCTGGCATTTGTGCATCGCTTTGGGCCTTAAACCGGAAACCACCAAGCGGATTGTTTTCCATGAAATTACCAAACCGGCGATTCAGCATGCTATTGCTAATCCGCGAACCGTATATCAGCATTTATTTGAAGCCCAACAGGCCAGGCGTGTTCTTGACCGGCTGGTAGGGTATGAACTTTCGCCAGTATTATGGAAAAAAATCCAACCGGGCTTAAGTGCCGGACGAGTGCAGTCAGTTGCGGTGCGGCTGATTGTCGACCGAGAGCGGGAGATTACCAGCTTTAAACCTGCCGTCCTGTTTCGTACATACGGTTATTTTGACGTAAAAGGACATGCACTCAAAACCGAGTTAACCAAACGGATTGCGGATGAAAGTGAAGTGCAGGCCTTGCTTGAGCGGCTGAAAAATTCCGCCTTCGAAGTTGAAAATTTGGAAGCCAAGCCCGGGAAACGCAGCCCGGCGGCCCCATTTATTACCTCAACCCTACAACAAGAAGCTAGTCGCAAACTGGGCTTTTCGGTGCGACAAACCATGTCGGTCGCCCAACGGCTCTATGAGGCCGGACTCATCACCTATATGCGTACCGACTCCGTCAATTTATCCGATACGGCATTGGTTGGCGCCGAAAAGGAAATCATTACCAGCTACGGCAAACCCTATGCCCAGCGCCGAACCTACACCACCAAATCGGCTGGAGCGCAGGAGGCCCACGAAGCTATTCGTCCCACCGACTTTGCCCGCCATAGTATTACCGGCGATGCCCAGCAGGCTAAACTCTATCAACTTATCTGGCAGCGGGCAGTGGCCTCGCAAATGGCCGATGCAAAACTGGAAAAAACCATCGTCACGGTAGCGCCGAAGGATCAGCCAGAGCGGTTTAGCGCCCAGGCCGAAACCATTCAGTTCGATGGGTTTCTTAAAGTCTATACCGAAGGCCGCGATGAAGAAGAGGACGAAGAGAGCAATTTACTGCCTCCGATGGAGATTGGCCAGAGCCTGCCGCTGACAAAAATGATAGCCCGGCAAAACTTTAGCCGGCCAAAGCCGCGCTACACTGAAGCAAGTTTGGTACGCCAACTGGAAGAAATGGGCATTGGACGGCCATCAACCTTCGCGCCAACGATTTCTACCATCCAGGATCGCCAGTATGTTATTAAAAGTGATCTCGAAGGCATCGAGCGCCAGGCAATAGAACTCACGATGGTGTCGCGAACCATTCAGCGTGCCGAGCTTACCGAAACCACCGGCGCCGACCGCAACAAACTTATGCCAACGCCAGTAGGGGAGTTGGTGACCGATTTCCTGGTTAAATTTTTCCCCGGCATCGTC
>DASVGB010000073.1:0-7413 GCA_036379755.1 Candidatus Saccharimonadia bacterium
TTGCTAGCTCCGTCACCGTCAGGTGCTCGCTGCTAAAGCCAATTCGCGCAACAGTGTTTGGTGTTTGCTCGGCTAACGGGGGAGCCAGTTGGCCCTGAATCGCCATCAGAATTGTATCGACAGTTGTTGCCTCCTCGGCTGCCTGCGTTTGGTAGCGGGTGTCGGTCGCAAACAGGACTTGATTGGCATCTATATATAAGAGTCCGCTGCTACCGGAAAAACCAACCGCCCAGCGAATCATTGGAAGATGGGTGATAAGTAGGGCATCAACCCTGTGCGTGGCAAGTTGTTGGCGGATCTGATGGAGACGCTGGTTGGACATGCAGTCATTGTAGCAAATCCAACCCGCTTATTTTTTAAAACCAGCGTACTCAAATGTGAGTATCCATGTACTCAAGAAGTACTCACATTTGTGTAGTAATTGAGCATCATAGTACTCAGATATGAGTACGTGCATAAAAATGATATTTTTGTCTCCAAAAGAAAGGCTTAGGTGAGCCTTTCTTACGCTTATGCTTAGAAATAATGCCACTATCGACAAGAAAGTGGGTAAAAGGGGGTTGACGTGGGTAAAAGTGGGTAGTATTCTTAAGTCATTGAGTTGAACAACGACTCAAAGAGGGTTGAAACGGAGCACACGTGAACAATTTCGAACGCAAACTGGATGATAAAAAAAGACTGACCATTCCGGTCGAAGTCCGGCCCGAGTTTGAAGGCGGTTACGTTGTACTCACTAAAGGATACGACAACACTCTGGCCCTGTACTCACAAAAGTATTGGGAGGAGGTGATTGATCCGGCGCTGGAAGGGGATTTTCGCGATGTCGAAAGTTTCCGGCTCAACCGCCAAATACAGTCCGGCCAAAGTCGGACCCATATGGATCAAAAACAAGGTCGCATCACCATAGAACAGCGGTTCTTGGACTACGCCGGCATTACCAAAACCATTAACGCCTTCCGTGTTAAGACCGCCGCCGGCCGCTCTTACTGGGCAATCGAAGCCGCATAACCCGTCAACCTCGTTAGTCACACTTGTTCATTAAAAACCAAAACAAAAACATTCGAAGTTAACTACTTGGCAGCCAGCACAACGGTCTTTAGGGATCCGTAAAACCCTGGCTCCTACCTAAAAAAACTCCACCTCACACACACTTTTAAGGAATTGTACTACATTCTTTTCGGAATTATGACAGTTCCTTACCACACTCGTAACGCTATCTCTAGCGTTACACACTCAAAAAAACAAAAACCGCAAACAAAAAGCGGGCTGCTAAGTAGGTGACCTCGAAGCTCTAGTGCCGCTGAGGTCACAGCAAGTGCATGGTATAATCATGCCTTTACATACAGAGTTACCGCATGATGAAACAATCCTCCCACATTCCGGTGCTGATTAATGATGTTCTTCGGCTGCTTAATCCGCAGCCGGGAGAAACGTACTTTGATGGCACAGCCGGTTTGGGCGGCCATGCCGCTGAGGTCCTTGAACAGATGGGGCCAAGCGGACAGGCAATCCTTGCCGACAGGGATGTGCAAGCGATTACACAACTGGCAACCCGTTTTGAGCCTCTAGGGCCGCGGGTAGCGATTTGGCATACCGACTATCTGGCCGCAGCCGGCCAATTAATCGAGTCAAACCGGGCGGTTGATATGATCTTGCTTGATCTGGGTGTTTCGTCGTCGCAGCTCGATCGAGCCGAACGCGGTTTTAGCTTTACGCATGACGGTCCGCTTGATATGCGCATGGATCAAACGCTTTTACGCAGCGCCGCCGATATTGTTAATACTGTATCGGAAAAGGAGTTGGCTGATTTGATTTATGAGTATGGCGAAGAACGTAAGTCACGGCGTATTGCAAAAGCCATTGTACGTGAGCGCCCAATCCATACTACTTCCGCCCTGGCAGCCGTGGTACGCAGCGCGGCGGGTCCAAGCAAGGACACCATTCATCCTGCTACCCGCACCTTTCAGGCATTGCGAATTGTAGTGAATGAAGAGCTTTACCAGCTTGAGCAAGCTCTGCCGCTTTTAACGGCTTTGCTTAATCCAGGCGGACGTATTGTAGTGATAAGCTTTCATTCGCTTGAAGACCGTCTTGTGAAAGTCTACTTTAGACGTGAATCCCGCGACTGCATTTGTCCGCCCCGGCAACCGATTTGCACCTGCGGTCATACTGCCAGCCTGAAACTGCTCACAAACCGACCGCTTACCGGCATCACCGACGCTTTTAACCCGCGAGCACGAAGCGCAAAACTCCGTGCCGCAGTGAAACTAACACAAAAATAAGGAGGCCTAATGACGTTAGTCATCAAAAACCAGTCCCCACGCGCTAAGCGCATCCAAGTCCGCATCGTTAAATAACGATTGCGTGACTGCCGCGGTTCGCGGTGCAAGATTAGCCATCTTCGAGATGAGCGCCGCGAACCGCCCATAAAAATCTACCAAAATTCAAAAAAAACAAAAACCAACATCAGGAGTATTTCCCTTTATGATCACTGCTACTATGGCAATGCGGCGAAACCAGAACCTTTACCGCCAAAAAGCCGAGTTAAAACTAGGACCGGTATCCTCCGGATTCGTATTAATTGCGATAACCGCAGTCCTGGCCCTTTTGTACCTTAACGCAGTTACCAAAACAGCTGTTTTCGGTTACGAGCTTTCGCAGATGCAGCAAGCCCGCAATGAAGCTGTCGCTGCCAATCAAGAGTTGGAAATTGAGGCTGCCCGTCTAACGTCAATTCAACAGATTCAGAAATCACAAGCCGTGGCTAAATTAGTGCCAACCACCCAAGTAACCTACGTTAAATAACCATGTCGCCTCCAAGCCTAGCAGCCAACGCCAGCAATCAGCGCCTGGACTGGCTCTATATTGCAATTGTGCTTCTAGGCATACTCACCGTAGGCCGTCTTTTTTATATTCAAATTATCCAGCATGGCGATTTTGCTCGTCTGGCTGCCAACGAACACCAGCGTAAATATGAGGTCCCAGCTGACCGAGGTCAAATTTATTTGTTAGACGGAGACACCAAAGTCCCCTTAGCGCTCAATCAACAACTCAAGCTCTTATATGCTGATCCCAGTATTGTTACCAATAAGCGTCGCACCGCCGAACAGCTGGCTAAGATTACCGGACAACCGGCGGAAAAATATGTTAACGCCATGGAGAAGGGGAAGGAATATGCCTTGCTTGAAACCAAAATAAACGCTAAAACCGCCGACAAAATTAAAGCTCTTCGACTGCGAGGGATAGGATTCAAGGATCAAACATTTCGTACCTATCCGGAGGGCAGTTTGGCGTCTCAGGTGCTGGGTTTTGTGAATGCGGATGGAAAAGGACAGTATGGGGTAGAAGGCTTCTTGAATAAGGAGCTGGGCGGCCAGCCTGGGCATCTTAATGCTAAGACTGATACCAATGGAGTGCCGATTGCCAGTAGCGACAACCTTGACCGAGCCCCCGTTAGGGGTACCAATGTGGTATTAACGATTGATCGAAGCGTCCAAGCTCAAGCCGAAAAGTTTTTGGCCGAAGGGGTTATCAATGTAAAGGCGGAGTCGGGAAGCGTGATTGTTATGGATCCGAACACCGGTGCTGTAAAGGCCATGGCCAATTATCCTACCTTTGACCCGAACGACTATTCAAAAGTAACTGATTACCGAGTCTTCAGTAACGCCATAGTTAGCGACAATTTTGAGCCGGGTTCGGTGTTTAAACTTTTTACTGTGGCTGCCGGACTTGATAGTCATAAAATCACGCCAAATAGTACGTATAACGATACCGGCTGTGAAAAGATTGATAATTATAACGTCTGCAATGCTGAAAATCATAAACTCGGCCCCAATACGACGATGACCGTGGTGCTGAGAGATTCGTTAAATACCGGTGTGATGTATATCTTGAAGCTCATGGGTAGCGATCCCGCCACCATTACCAAAGCATCGAAACAGGCGCTTCACCGCTATATTACCCAGCGTTTTCGGTTTGGCCAACGCACTGGTATTGAGCAGGCCGGCGAGGCAGCCGGGTTCGTGAACCCCACTACCACGAGCAATGTTACCTATGCCAATATGAGCTTCGGACAGGGAATATCGGTTACCACGCTGCAAACCGCCACAGCAATTAGTGCAATTGCCAATGGTGGAAAGCTGTATAAACCGTATTTGGTGGAAAAATACATTACAGCAGATGGTAGCGAGGTTGCCGCCCGCCCAAAAGTGGTGAATCCACATGTTATTTCTACGCAAGCGGCTAAAGATCTAGGAATCATGATGGAGGTCGTGGTGCACCGCGGGTCCGGTTATCGCGCTTACACGCCGGGGTATAAGATTGCCGGTAAAACCGGAACCGCCCAAATCGCCAACCCGAATGGTCCCGGCTATCTGCCCGATAAAAATATTGGTACGTTTGCCGGTTTCGCGCCAGTGGAAGATCCGAAGTTTGTGGTAATGGTACGCATTAATAAACCAAATACGCCAGGTTTCGCCGAAGTTACGACCGTTCCGGTCTTTGCCAATCTCACCCGCTGGTTGCTCCAGTATTACGCGGTGCCGCCAAGTGGATAACATGATATCTGCATTCAGCCGGAGATGTACCCGTTTTTGCCCAGGCACCAGCAACCGGCACAGCAATGTGCGGCTAAGGCAGGGGGAACATGCGCGCATCTCAGATATGAAAACGCTTACGCTGATCTGTAAAACATGGTAAAATGAGCCACAATGACGTTTGTATACGAAGCTGATATTGTTTCTCTCTCACGAATCCTGGCACTCGGGTTTGTTGGGTTTGCGCTTTCGATGGTTTTAACCCCGGTTTACACCAGTTTGGCGTATCGTTATAAGTGGTGGAAGCAGGTACGTGATACGGCAGTAACCGGCGAAAAAGCACCAATTTTCTATAAACTGCATGCGGCGAAGCATAAACGTAATATTCCAACCATGGGCGGAATATTGATTGTTGTCAGTATTGTGCTGGTAACATTGCTCCTAAATCTCAGCCGCAACCAAACCTATTTGCCATTAGCGATCTTAGTGTCGGCTGGACTGGTGGGGTTGCTTGATGATTACATTAATATTCGTGGCAATGGAAACGGTACTGCCGGACTACACAGTCGCCTTAAATTTTTACTTATTACGGTAATTGCCGTACTTGGCGCGCTTTACTTCTACTTTAAGCTGGGTTACCACTTAATTCACATACCGGCGGTGGGGGACTTTTCGATCGGATGGCTGTATATCCCGCTGTTTATTGCGGTCGTAGTATCAACCGCTAATGCCGTGAACATTAGCGACGGACTCGATGGTCTGTCCGGCGGACTGCTCTCAACGGCATTTGCCGCCTACGGCGTGATTGCCTACTTCCAAGGCAGTTTTGGGATTGCCGGTTTCTGCGCAACAATTGTCGGTGTTATGCTGACCTACACCTGGTTTAATATTTATCCGGCTCGCTTTTTCATGGGAGACTCAGGATCGTTTGCATTGGGGACAACACTAGGTGCGATAGCCGTGCTGACCAATGCCGTGGTGGTGTTGCCGATTATTGCCGGGGTTTTTGTGCTTGAGGCTGGATCGAGCGCTTTGCAGATCGCTTCAAAAAAGCTATTTAAACGAAAGATTTTCCTTTCGGCTCCGATTCACCATCATTTTGAAGCCATTGGATGGCCGGAAACTAAGGTTACTATGCGGCTCTGGGTTATTGCGCAGGTCTTGGGTGTGGTCGGTCTAACGATTGGGCTGCTAGGAAATCGTATCTTATGAGTCCGCGTGGCGGCCAGCTGTCGGTGCGGGGGCATCGCGGCGACTATGTACTGGGGCTGGCGGTCTTTATGCTTTTGGCCTTCGGGCTCATTATGATGTACAACATCAATCCGGCCTTAAGTCAGAAACAAGGGGCTGAAACCAGTTATTTCTTTAATCAGCTCACCTTTGTTGGTATTGGGGTGGGAGCATGGGCAGTGATAAGCAGCCTCTATTATAAGGTTTGGCGGCGTTTGGCGCTGCCATTATTGATACTGGCAATAGCTGCGGTTGTTGCCGTCTTAACGCCGCTTGGGTATTCGGCATTAGGTGCCTCAAGATGGTTGGCGCTGGGACCGTTTTCCTTTCAGCCTTCCGAATTGTTGAAACTGGCTCTGGTGATATACCTGGCGGTTTGGTTTGAACGGCACTACAAGGTATTGGGCTCCTTTAAGCAGGGGGTTGTGCCGTATATCGTTATGCTGGCGATAGCCGGATTGTTTGTAGCTATCTTGCAGCGGGATTTAGGTACGATGATGGTTATTGCCCTAGCAACGCTTGGCATGTTTTATGTTGCCGGAATTCGTCTTAAGCATCTAGCTATTTTAGCAGCATCAGGTACTGTAGTAGCGGCACTAGCAATTATGGCTTTCCCGCATCGTATTAGCCGGTTTATGACCTTTCTGGATCCGATGAGCGACTGCAGCGGCCGTGGCTATCATATCTGCCAGTCGTTGATTGGCATTGGCAGCGGCGGTCTCTTTGGGGTGGGGTTAGGCCAGAGCGTTCAAATATACGGGTATCTTCCCGAGGCCCCGAACGACTCAATTTTTGCGGTAATTGGTGAGGAGTTTGGTCTGATTGGCAGTTTGATTGTACTGACCGTCTATGCAGTACTGATTTATCGCGGTCTGGAGATTGCCCGGCGGGCTCCCGATATGTTTGCGCGCTTGTTAGCAGCGGGCATCACCTTGATTTTTCTATTTCAGACCTTCATCAATATTGCGGCTATGCTTTCAATTGTACCGTTGACCGGTATTCCGCTGCCGTTTGTAAGCTATGGGGGTACCAGCCTGGTCATTATGATGGTGGCTGCCGGGTTATTGTTTAATATTTCTAAGTACACCTTAAGGAAGGATAGCCATGCGGATAATCGTCAGCGGCGGGGGAACCAGCGGCCACGTTTCGCCGGTACTAGCAACCGTCGACGCGTTACGCTCGGGCAGTAACCCGCCAGAGATTTTATTTGTCGGGTCTCACGGTGGCGTTGAAGCTGGCCTGTCACGGGCTGCCGGACTACCATTTAGAGGAATATTGGGCGGAAAGTTCCGTCGACTGCCAGGAGCCGGTATTGCCGGCAATTTGCGCCAATGGCGGCACATCATATGGAATCTGCGTGATCTGTTATACATGCTGGTCGGTACCTTGCAGGCATTGTGGATTATTGGCTGGTATCGTCCCGATGTCATCTTCAATAAAAGTGGTCCTCCCGGACTGCCGGTGGGGGCAGCTGCCTGGTTTCTAGGTATTCCCATGGTACTGCATGAGCCGGATAGCACCCCCGGACTTGGCACTAGGGTAATGGGGCGGTGGGCTACCGTTATTGCTACCGGCTTTCCAATACAGCTTTACCCGCTATACCTTCAAAAGAAGCTGGTGCATACCGGCACGCCGGTCCAGCCGGTCA
>DASVGB010000074.1:0-3106 GCA_036379755.1 Candidatus Saccharimonadia bacterium
TCAAAGTAGAGGCGCTCGGAAAGGTCAAAATCGGTAGAGACCGTTTCGGGGTTTGAATTGACCATCACGGTTTGCCACCCATGCTTTTGCAGGGTTTTGGCGGTATTAACGGCGCACCAGTCAAACTCAACCGACGAGCCAATGCAGTACGGCCCCGAGCCAAGCACCGTAACCGCGCGGTTGCCCAACGGCAGCACATCATTGGTGTCGCCATGGTAGGTGGTGTAGAGATAGTTGGTGGAGGCCTCAAATTCGCCGGCCAGCGTATCAATCTGTTTAATAACCGGTTGAATACCCCAGGCAATACGTTGAGCACGCATAGCGGCTTCGCTGGTTTTGGTAAGCGTGCTAATAACGCGATCGGAAAAGCCGCTCTTTTTGGCTTCAAGTAGCAGTTCTTTGGTAAGAGACCGGCGCCGGATGCGCCGCTCAATCTCCCCAATGTCATGGAGGTGCTCCAGAAACCAACGATCAATCGATGACAGTTTTTGAATGGCCGCCACGCTATCCCCTTTGGTAAAAGCCTCGTGTATGGCAAAAATCCGGCGATCGGTTGCAGGGCTGATTTCATCGTGAGGATTTTTAAACGTATAGGGGTGCTGCGTTAATCCATGAGCGCCGATATTAAGCATCCGAATGGCCTTTTGCAACGCTTCCGGAAACGACCGGCCCAAGGCCATAACTTCGCCCACACTTTTCATTTCTGAGCCTATGGTATGGTCGCTGGACTTGAGCTTCGCCAGATCCCAGCGCGGCATCTTCACCGCCACATAATCAAGTGCCGGTTCGAAAAAGGCGGAAGTCGTACCGGTCACAGCGTTGGTAAGTTCATGCAGGTGCTTGCCAAGTACCAGCTTAGCGGCCACATATGCCAGCGGATAACCGGTTGCCTTGGAAGCCAACGCGCTGGAGCGACTGAGCCGCGCATTTACTTCAATGACCCGGTAATCGCCATTCTGAGGATTTAAAGCATATTGAATGTTGCATTCGCCAATAATTTTAAGATGATTGATAGTGCGGATGGCGACTTCGCGCAGGCGATGATACTCCTCATTGGTCAGCGTCTGAGACGGCGCCACCACAATACTTTCGCCGGTATGAATGCCCATTGGATCAAGATTTTCCATATTGCAGACGGTAATGGTATTGCCCTTGGAATCACGAACAACCTCATACTCCACCTCTTTCCAGCCCGCCAAGAACTCCTCAATCAGTAGCTGCGGCACCGCCTGCAAGGCTTCAGACGCGCGGCGCTTCATCTCGCGGTCATTGTCGACCCTCCCTGAGCCGAGGCCGCCCAAACTATAGCCGGCGCGCAACATTACCGGGTAGCCGATTGATTGTGCCGCCGCTAATGCCTCGTCCAGATTGTAGGCAACGGCACTCCGAGCGGTTTTGGTGCCGATTTCTTCCATAGAGGCCTTAAAAAGCTGGCGGTCTTCGGTGGTTTTAATCGTTTCTAATGAGGTGCCGGATATCCTAATGTTCAGCCGCTTAAATACCCCCTTATCGTAAAGCTCGAGCCCTAAATTAAGGGCGGTCTGGCCGCCGAATCCCAGCAGGACAATATCCGGCTTTTCTTGCTCCAAAATCGTCGTAACGGTAGCGGCATCCAGCGACTCAAAATAGACTCGGTCGGCCATATCGCTGTCGGTTTGAACCGTGGCAATATTGGGATTAATGAGAACCGTAGTAATGCCCTCTTCCTTCAGCGCTTTGATGGCCTGGGAACCGGAATAATCAAACTCGCCGGCCTGTCCGATACGCAGTCCGCCGGAACCAAAGATGACGGCTTTTTTGGGAGTAGCCGGCTGCTTCATAGGCTCTCGAAAAACCGCTTAAACAGCCAGGCAGTGTCGGTTGGGCCAGGACAAGCTTCAGGATGAAACTGCACTGAAAAGAAGGGCTTGGAACTATGCCGAATGCCTTCCACCGACCGATCATTCAGGTTGCGGAACCAAACCTCCCACCCTTTCGGCAACGAGGTCTCATCAATCGCGTATCCGTGGTTTTGGCTGGTAATGTAGCAACGCTTAGTAGCAGCTTCGATACAGGGTTGATTATGACCGCGATGCCCAAATTTCAATTTATAGGTAGTTGCACCGGCAGCCAATGCCATAACTTGCGTCCCCAGGCAGATGCCAAACACCGGCTTATCCTGCTCCAGAGCCTTGCGGGTAATCGCAATGGTCGCCGCGTAATCGGTGGGATCACCGGGGCCGTTGGAAAGCACCACGCCATCATAGTCTTCGGCGGTGTAATCGTAATTGTAGGGTACGCGCCGGACCTGCAAGCCGAGAGCCAGCAAGGACTGCAGAATGTTGTTTTTGGCACCGCAATCAACCAGTACAACGGTCTTGGTCGCGGTCCCCTTCGGTTTATGCACTTCCGGCTCATTCACCGATACGAATTTGGGCTCAAGACGAACTTTTCCGGCATCAACCGTCTCCGCACTAATAATTCCGGCCATGGTACCCGCTTCACGCAAGTGCTTGGTAAGGGCGCGGGTATCAACGCTCGTCAGCACCGGAATGTTTTGGGAATGCAGCCATTCCAAAAAGGAGCCTTGCGAGGCACTATGGCTCCCCTTAAGCGCTACTTGGCTCAGTATGACCCCGCTTGCCTGAATTTTATCCGATTCGGCGTCATCCGGCTGCACGCCGTAATTACCAATCATCGGATAGGTAAACACCAATATCTGGTTAGCATACGAGGGGTCGGTTAGCGATTCAACGTAGCCGGTCATACCGGTATTAAAGACCACCTCGCCGGTATACTGACCGGCCTGCCACTGGGGGGCCAAACCTTGGAAGACCGTTCCGTCGCTCAGGTGGAGTTGCATGGGCCGATTTACAAAAAAAACGCCCCTTTCGGAGCGACTTCCGTGCTGTTGCAAACTGTTTTTGAGCTGCAATTCTTGGTCCATATGCATCCGTTTGAATGTACCAAAAAGGTAGGTTAAACGCAAGTGGTAGCGGTCCGGTCGTCGCTTCGCGCTCATGTCATTATTTGTATGTACGCCTTATAATGCAGGTACCATGAAACGCTATTATGAGTAACATCATTACCCTGCCCGGCTTGATTGATCCGCATGTTCATCTGCGCG
>DASVGB010000075.1:0-2248 GCA_036379755.1 Candidatus Saccharimonadia bacterium
TCGCTCCGGAGGTGCTCTAATGAAGCTGCGTAAGGGCGACAACGTCATTGTCATTACAGGTAAGGATAAGGGTAAAACCGGCGAAATAACCGCGGTAATACCAAAAACGAGCAAGGTTGTAGTAAACGGCGTTAATATTGCCAAGCGCCACACCAAGCCATCGAACAAAATACCTCAAGGAGGTATTCTCGAGCTAACCAAACCAATTGACGCTGGCAAGGTTATGGCGGTGGACCCTCAAACCGGTATTCCCGGCCGCATTGGCTATCGCATTAACCCTGATGGCAGCAAAGAGCGAATATTCAAAACAAGCAAACGCAAGAAAGTTAAGAAGGCTTAGCAGTATGAATCGATTACGTAGAAAATATCAGGATGAGGTTCGGCCGGCTCTAAAGAAGGAGCTGGGCTATAAGAATGTGCACCAGATTCCCAACATTGAAAAGATTGTTATCAATTCAGGAGTAGGACGGGCGGTCAGCGACGCCAAGCACCTTGAGATGGTGACAGGCACTATTCGTAAGGTTACCGGACAATCACCCGTAACGACCGTCGCCAAAAACAGCATTGCCGGGTTTAAACTGCGCGAAGGCAACAAAATCGGCGTTATGGTAACGCTGCGGGGTGAGCGCATGTACAGTTTTCTCGATCGCTTGGTGGCTTTGGTGTTGCCGCGTATTCGCGACTTCCGCGGCATTTCAGTAAAAGCCTGCGATGCTCAGGGCAACTATAGTATTGGCCTAAACGATCAATCGGTTTTTCCGGAACTGACATTTGAAGAAACTTCAAATCGCCACGGCATACAAGTAAACATTGTTACTACGGCGCAGTCCCCAGAAGAGAGTAAGCGGTTACTAGAGTTAATGGGATTTCCCTTTCAGAGGAGCAGTTAGATGGCACGACTAGCATTAATTAATAAAGCCAATAAAACCCCCAAGTATTCAACCCGCAAGGTTAACCGGTGTAAGCTATGCGGCCGTCCGCGCGGCTACATGCGCCAGTTTTCAATGTGCCGGATTTGTTTCCGTGAGCATGCCAGCCGCGGGCAGATCCCTGGTGTTACTAAGGCTAGTTGGTAAAGGAGGCATAGTATGACTGATCCAATTGCAGACATGTTAACGCGAATTCGCAATGCTATAGCTGCTTCCCGCACGTACGTGGTGTTACCGCACTCCAATATCAAGGAAAGCATTGCGAAGATTCTCAAAGAAAACGGCTTTATTGCTGAGTATAAATCCGAGAAAAACGGCATTTTTACCTCCCTCAAGCTTACCCTCAATACTGACGGCGAGATCCCGGCGATTAACGATTTACAGCGCGTTTCCAAGCCTGGGCGCCGGGTTTACACTGCTGCCAGCAATATTCCTCTGGTTCTTGGCGGCCGTGGTATGGTGATCGTTTCAACCTCCGGCGGTCTGATGACTGGCCGCGAGGCGCGCGGCAAAGGCCTCGGCGGTGAACTAATCTGTAAGGTGTGGTAAGATGAGTCGCGTAGGACGTCAACCCATCTCAATCCCGGCCGGCGTAACCGTTGAGCTGAATGACGCAACCGTGACGGCTACCGGACCGAAGGGAAGTTTATCGGTGCAGCTGCTGCACGGTATTACGCTTGATCAAACCTCTGAGCAGATTACTGTTGTGAAAGCCATTGATGATGATGAGCGCCAGAAGACTTTTGGTCTCATGCGCACCCTTATTAACAACATGGTTGTTGGAGTTAGCGCCGGTTTCCAACGGCAATTAGAGATTAATGGCGTTGGTTATCGCGCTAATGTGGCCGGTAATATCATTAATCTTTCGCTCGGTTATTCGCATCCAATTGCATTTAATTTACCGCAAGGCGTTGATGCTAAGATTGAGCGCAATGTTATAACGCTTACAGGTGCTGATAAACAGTTGATAGGGCAGGTGGCAGCCAACTTAAGGGCACTGCGCAAGCCTGAGCCGTACAAGGGAAAAGGTATTAAATACGTTGAAGAGCGGATTCGCCGCAAAGCCGGGAAAGCGGCTTCAAAATAAGGATTAGATTATGAGTACTACTGTTATATCCAAAACCCTACAGCGTCGCAATCGCACCCGTTCCAAAATCAGCGGAACGGCCGAACGGCCGCGCTTGAATGTGCATATTAGTAACCGCCACGTGACCGTGCAACTCATTAACGACACCACTGGTACAACATTGGCATTTGCAACCACCGCTAAAGCAGCAGATGCCACAGGCACCTTGACCGATAAAGCGGTCTGGGCCGGC
>DASVGB010000076.1:0-8500 GCA_036379755.1 Candidatus Saccharimonadia bacterium
GCCAGCGTGGTTTTACCGCTTGATTCCGGTCCGTATATTTCGATAACGCGGCCCTGGGGATATCCGCCGCCGAGGGCAAGATCCAGCGACATGCTTCCGCTTGGAATGGTTTTGACGTCGATTTTATGAGCGTCGCCCAGCTTCATAATCGAGCCGCTGCCAAACTGCTTTTCAATTTGGCTTACAGCTAAATCAACAGCTTTTAGCCGAGCGCTCTTTTCGTCTTTATTCACTTCTTGTGCCGCCCCCTGCTTCTTGGTTTCTTTAGTGATAACTGCTTCGGTCATTGTATCATGTCCCTCGGTTAGCTTGGTGTTGATAGCTACTATAACGAAGAGTTATGAATTATTTCTTAACGCCTCTGCTGTAGCTGTTATTGTATGTGATTTAAGCATAACCGAACAAAAGGCGAACTGTCAAGCACAAGGGTTCTCCGCACCTCCACCAGGGCTATGAGATAAGCTATAATGATGCTATGAACGTGCGGGTTACCAACAACTAATGGCATACGAAGCCACCTCCCCCGCGCCAGGGAACGAGGTTAGCACGCCGCGAGCAACAGCTGGGCAACCTGCCCATACTGTTTCCAGCACCAACCAAATGGCCCAACCGGAAATACCCACCGGGGCATTGCTTATTAGTGTTGGCGCGGTTTTGGTACTATCAATTCTTATTCTTTATTTTATGGTGCGTAAGGCCAGGTCAGGCTAAAAGTAGCGAGTTTAAAGCTTGCCGAGTAACTTGCTAACGGAAGTTTTGGAAGTTCAGCGGGAAATCTAATTCCTGGGCTTTGAGGTGATTCATTATCCCCTGCAAATCATCCTTGGAAGTACTGGAAACCCGAACCTCTTCTCCCTGGATTTGGGCCTTAGCTTTAGGATAGGCTTCGCGGATTAACTTGGTTAGCTTCTTGGCCTTTTCTTGATCTAACCCCTTTTTAAACGGCACGCTGCGACGCACAATCATCCCGGACTCAATCGCTTCGGATGACAAATCAAGCACTTTGGCTGAAATACCGCGCTTTATCAGCTTGCTTTGGAGCATATCGATAATTGCATCAATTTGGTTACGGCTATCCCCTTCAATTTGCACCCCGGTCTTGCCTTCGCTGAATTCCAGCTTAGCGGCCGTGCCTTTAAAATCGTAGCGCTGCGAAAGTTCGCGCTGAGCTTGATCAACCGCATTGGTCATTTCGCCCGGATCGAAATCGCTGACTACATCGAATGAAAAATCTTTTGCCATAGGCTTAGTATACCAAGCCTATTGGAACTGCGTATCTTTATCGAACTGAAAGCCGCTTTTGGCTTCACCGCTTTTGCCAATAATACCCAGATCCTTGGCCGCCACCTTAGCATTGGTAACACTTAAACTGGTGGCTCCCGCATCGCCTGTAGAAACGGTAATGGTGGAGGCACCCTTAAAGGTTTGAGTGGTACCGGGAAGCATGATGCCCTGAAAGGTCTTTTTACCATCAACCTCAATAGTAATGGTGGCAGCAACATTTTGTACCTGTATTTTTACCGCCACCCCGTCAAATGGAGCGGTTGGCAAACTATTTGCGGGGTCGGTTTTAGGGACGTGCGCTAATATATTGCGGGTAATCGTGGAGGTTTTCCCAAGCCGGTTCTTAGCGCTGACCTTAATAGTGTTTACGCCGTCCTGCAGGGCTATCACATTGGTAAAGTTGCCTCTGCCATCAACCAGAATTGGCGAATCGTTGACATAAGCGTCGGCTCCACCCGCCACATTGCCGGATACCGTAATTAAACTGCCATGAACTACTTGATCCTTAGCAGGATTGGTAATGGTAAGTTTAGGGGGGGCGGTTAAGGCGCTAAGCTGATAAGCCAAGTAGGCTGCAGCCGAGAATCCAAGGATAAGGCTCAAAAACAAAACAACCACTCGCGGCGTCAGGATAAACCGAGGAACCGACAGGCGCCTCGGCGCTTTCGCCGGCCGTTGCTGTTTACCGCGCTCTTCTGTGTACTGGTTGATAATTTTACCGGTAGCAAGCCCCAGGTACCGGGCATACGCTTGAATAAAGCCGCGGGTATAGACGTTATCGGGAAGATTATCGTAATCATCGGCTTCAATTGCCAGTAAGTATTTACCGCGGATTCGCGTGGCCTGTTCGGCGTCTTTTAAGGTGAATTCGCGCTTGAGCCGCTGATTTTTAAGAATCTGCCCGACACTAGGTGTGGTTTCTTTGGCAGAGGCTTTAGGCCCTAAACTCATCAGAGCTCGCTTCTTCACCTGCAGATTCTTCTAAACTTGAGACCAACACTTGGCGGGGACGAGCACCATCAGCCTGGCCCACAACACCGCGTTCTTCTAGCAGATCAAGGAGTCGTGCGGCCCGGGCATAGCCTACCCGCAAACGACGCTGCAATAACGAAGCCGAAGCCTTGCCGGTACGAATAACGGTTTCTGCGGCTTCTTCGAACAAGTCGTCGTCGACACCGCCGAAGTCGCCACCACCTCCTCCACCGCCGCCAACGCTAACCGGCTGCGCCAAGACCTCCTCGTTGTATTGAGGCTGACGGGCGCTGCGCAAGTAATCGGTAACCGGCTTAGTCTCAGTTTCATCCGTATAAACACCTTGGATACGCCGCGGCTTAGGCGTGTCGGCACTAGAAAACATCATATCGCCGCCGCCGAGCAGTTTTTCGGCGCCACCCATATCAAGTATGGTGCGTGAATCGACATTCGATGCTACCCGGAACGCAATACGGGCCGGAATGTTGGCTTTAATGAGCCCGGTAATCACATTCACGCTTGGCCGCTGGGTAGCCAGAACCAGGTGTATACCGGCTGCCCGGGCCAACTGGGCCAGACGAACAATCAGCGCCTCAACATCTCCGGCGGCGACCATCATGAGATCAGCCATCTCATCAATAACAATAACAATATAGGGCATGCTTTCTTCAGGACTTGAGGTGTTGTATTCCAGAATATTACGCTTGCCGACCTCGGCAAACAGTTTCAAGCGACGCTCCATTTCCGCTACCGCCCACTTCAAGGCAGAGATTGTTTTTTCAGCTTCGACAATCACCGGTGTGAGTAAGTGCGGGATTTCACCGTACAGGTTAAGCTCTACCCGCTTAGGATCTACCAAAATCAACTTAAGCTGGGCCGGCGAGTTGCGATACAGCAAAGACGTCAACAGGCTATTGATCATCACCGACTTACCGGCGCCGGTAGCTCCGGCAATGAGCAAATGCGGCATGACCGCCAGGTCGGCAACCGCCGGCTTCCCGGCAACGTCTTGCCCCAATAAGAACGTTAGCGGCGACTTGGCATTTTCGAATTCGGGAGTTTGCATCAGCTGGCGCATCCGAACCTGTGCTATAGCCTTATTCGGCAGCTCAACACCTACCGCGCTCTTGCCGGGAATCGGTGCCTCTACGCGTATGGCTGGAGCTGCCAAAGCTAGTGCCAAGTTGTGCTCAAGACCGGTAATCTTTGTTAGTTTGACGCCGCTCGCCGGTTTTAAGGTGTACTGGGTTACCGTTGGTCCTACATTGACCTCGCCCATCGCCACCTCAATACCAAAACTGGACAGGGTGTTTTGAATGATACCGGCGTTCTCTTTTACGTTGCCGGCATCGGGCTTGTTGGTTGATTTGCTTAACAGCTCAATGGAAGGCATTGTCCATTCGGGATCGGCCACGCTGGTAAGCGCAACTTCCGGTGCTTTGGCTGGCTTGCTGCTCTTGCTGTTGCCGACATTAAGCGCACCCTTAATTTCCAGCTGATTGCTCACCGCAGCCGGATCGTTGATAGTGAGCTCTTCTTTCGGTGCTGGCCGTCGAAACTTGCCCATGAGCGCAGCTACAAGATCGCTTAAACGGGCATTCGCCGCCACAATCGTAAAGATAATTAATAGTGCCGTGAGAATAATTGCCGAAGCCGGAACATTCAAGATTGTTAAAAAGAATTGGGCAACCCCAAGACCCACAACACCGCCTCCCATACCTTGCTGCGCCAGCTCTAGGGCACCGTCGGCATCAACCGCAATATGCAACAATCCGGCCAAGATAACCAGGAAACCGGTAAAACCTATGTAATTATGAGCTTGAACCTCATACTTCGCCGGCTGAAAAATCATAAAAGCTAGCAGTAAGAACAACATAGGTATTAAGAAAGCGCCAAAGCCAAACAAGTAGCGTAAGCCTGTGAACATCCCGACAGCTAGCGACCCGCCGAAATCAAACATCGCGAACACTAGAATAAAGGCCAGGGCCACTAACAGCACGGCCACAATCTCACGCGCTACGCCTTCACTAAGATTAGGGCGGAAGCTGAGCGAAGGAATACGATTTTTCTTGGATTTACGCCTGGCCATAGTGCCTCTATTATACCGCTTTTGCTATCTGAGGGCTAGATAAGGAGTAGGCTTACCGGGTAATAACTTTGTGGCATAGGATTGATTGACTGAAGCCGTCTGATATATGCCTACAAAAGTTTTACCACGGCGCACCCTATCAAGCATGTAGCTGTCTTCCTTCTACTTAGCATCCACCTCATTGATAACCGGCAGAATCATTGGGTTACGCTTGGTTTTACCGTACAAAAAGTCGGCAATATCATCGCGCAAACTCATCTTGAACTTGCCCCAGTCGACTGCACGGGTTTTATTCCGGCGCTCAAATGACTTACGGATCTCTTGCCGCAGGCGGCCAATCAGATCTTCATTTTCTTTCATATGAACAAAGCCTCGGGAAATGATATCGGGGCTGGTCAACAGGCGTCCCGACTTGCGGTCAACCGTAGCGATAACCACAACCATACCGTCCGAGCCCAGCGCCAAGCGGTCACGCAGTACCAGGTTTTCCACGTCCCCTACTCCCGAGCCGTCAATCAATATAATCCCGCTCGGTACACGATCAACCTTTTTAGCTTGATTCCCGGTAATTTCCAGAACGTCGCCGTTATCCAACACAAAGCTATTGGCGGCAATCACCCCAGCCTTAACTGCCAGTTCGGCATGGCGAACCAACATATGAAATTCGCCATGCAGCGGCATAAAATAGGTTGGCTTTACCAGCGTAATTAACTGCGCCAGGTCATCCTGAGGGGCATGCCCGGACACGTGCAGAATGCCAATATCATCCAGGTCACGATAGGCGTGCTGATAAACCCGTGCGCCTTCACGCAGTAACGCGTCAACCGAATTAACCACGGCTTTTTCATTACCCGGAATCGGGTTTGAACTTAAGACCACGGTGTCACCAGCCTTAATCTTAACGGTGGGATGGTCGCCGGTGGACATGCGCGAAAGTGCCGAATTCACCTCGCCCTGCGATCCGGTACAGAGAATCACCGTTTGATCGTCGGTATTCTTAGCGGTATCTTGAACGCGAGTAATCAGCCCCGGCGGCACTTTTATATACCCTAACTTAACCGCCAGCTCAACGTTTGCGAGCATACTCCGGCCGATAAAGGCCAGCTTGCGTCCGGCCTTATGCGTTGAATTAATAATTAACTGTACGCGGGTAAGAGAGCTAGAGAACGTAGAAATAATTACCCGGCCGCTGGCCCGATTCATAATTTCATCGAAGGTAGCTTCAATCTGCTTCTCGGTAGGAGTAGAACCTAACCGCTCAACCGCCGTACTATCACTCATCAACAGCAAAACCTTGTCCTTGCCTAGCTCTTCGAAACGCGTAAGATCCATTTGTTTACCATCAATCGGATCGGTATCAAGACGCCAGTCGCCGGTATGAATCAAGGTGCCTATAGGTGTACGAATTACCACCGCGGCAGCATCGGGAATTGAGTGGGTTACCCGGACTAACTCAATATTAAAAGCCGCACCCAGCTGGACACGTTCATGCTTGTCCGGATCAAGCACCCGAAAGTCCGGAGCAGCCTTCAGTTTGAATTCCTCAATTTGCTTTTCGACCATTGCAAGACTCAGCTTGGTACCGAAGATCGGCACATGGAACTTGGGCAGCACGTAACCGGCGGCGCCAATATGATCCATGTGGCCGTGAGTAATAACAATCCCTCGTAACTTGTGAATGTTTTTTTCAATATAGGTTGTGTCGGGAATAATATAGTCGATGCCTGGCTGAAGTTCGTCGGGAAACGCAAAACCCATATCAATCATGATCATGTCGTTGTCATATTCAACAGCCATCATGTTCTTGCCCACCTCGCCGAGCCCGCCTAGCGGAACAATGCGAATCTTTGGCTCGCGAGTGATTTGATTGGCCTTCCGCTCCTTAACTTGAGTGGCTTGGGTTCCGCCGGTGCCATTAAATACCGATTTGTTAACCGGAATTATCGGGCCGGATAGCGGCTTTAAGACGGGCCCGTTCTGGGGGCGCCGACGTGAACGTCCTCCGCCAGAGCCGCCGCGCGGAGGTTTGGCCGAAGGGCGGCTTGCGCCTGGTTTGGGGGTCTCGCTTGAATCACCGCCAGCAGCCGGTTTAGGTTGATTTTCCATATATGTTTCCTTACTTTACGTTGTGGTTGTTTGTTGATTGTTGAGTTGAGCCAAAACCTGGGGAATACCGGCAAAATCTTCAAGTAGCGCATTTCGCATACCACCGTTATACAGCGCGGCAGCCGGATGATAGAGCGGCATGAAAACCTGTTTTCCCCTCCGGAATGCGCGGCCGTGCACCTGAGAAATTTTTAACTCTGGCAAGAATACACTCATTGCGTGTCTTCCCAGAAATACCACCAAGTGCGGTTGAATAATAGCGAGCTGCTCTAACAGAAAGGGTTTAAAGGCTGCGATCTCTTCGGGAAGCGGATCGCGATTACCAGGCGGACGGTACTTTACGATGTTGGTAATGTATACGTCCTCCCGCTGAAAGTTGATACTATGCAGCATCTCATCCAAAAACGTGCCGGCGGCACCTACAAATGGCCGCCCCAACTGATCTTCTTTGGCCCCCGGTGCTTCTCCGATGAAGACAACGTCAGCATCGGGGTTGATCTCCCCCATCACCAACTGGGTTGCTTGGGAGGCCAAATTCGGGGTTATGTTCCTTTCAATGATCCGCTGAGCTAAACTATCAAGCTTCTGTTGCTTGGTCATGCTAGGCGCTAATCGCGGCTGATCTAGCCATTATTCGGAAGGAGCCTCGGCCTTAGCAGCTTTCATGCTGAGGTTAAGCCGGCCCTTATCATCGATCTCCATAAGCTTAACCGTAACTTCATCACCCTCATTCAGGACGTCGGTAACTTTATCGATCCGCTTGTCGGCAATCTGGGAGATATGAACCAGTCCATCCTTGCCCGGCATAACTTCGACGAAAGCCCCAAATTCCATAATCTTCACCACGCGGCCGGTATAGATTTTGCCAACCTCGGGACGAGTGGTCAGGCGTTGAACCCAAGCAATCGCATCCTTAGCGGCTTCAGCGCTGGTGGATGCAATCATCACCAAACCGCTATCTTCAATGTCGATTTCGACACCGGTTTCAGCGATGATCTTATTAATGGTTTCACCGCCCTTTCCAATCACATCTTTAATGGTGTCGGGGTGAATCATAATCTTGGAGATACGCGGGGCGTGAGGCGCCAATTCAGGACGAGGCGCATCAATAACTTCCATCATCTTTGCCATAATATGAGCGCGGCCGCCAAGCGCTTGCTCGAGAGCTTTCTTCATAATGTCAGCGGTAATACCCTTCACCTTGATATCCATTTGCAGCGCGGTAATTCCGTCATCGGTCCCGGCAACTTTGAAGTCCATGTCACCGGCAAAATCTTCAGCTCCTTGAATATCACTGAGAATCACATAGTTTTTCTCGCCAAGCACCAGACCCATGGCAATACCGGCTACCGGTTTCTTTATGGGGACACCGGCATCCATTAAGCTGAGGGTACTGCCGCAAACGCTGGCCATTGAAGTCGAACCGTTCGAACTAACGGCTTCAGAAACGGTGCGGATGGTGTAGGGAAAATCTTCAACCGCCGGAATTACCGGGATGAGGGCCCGTTCCGCCAGAGCGCCGTGGCCAATTTCACGCCGGCCAGGACTGCGCATCGGGCGCACCTCGCCGGTAGAGTAGCCGGGGAAATTATAATGATGCATATAGCGCTTGGTGGTATCCATTTCCATTGTATCGAGAATCTGAGCATAGCTCGTGGAAGCCAAGGTAGTAATGTTCAGCACCTGGGTTGTACCCCGGGTAAACAATCCTGAGCCATGCGTTCTTGGAATCAGTCCAATTTGAGCACTAATTGGGCGAATAGCTTCCGGACCGCGGCCATCAGGACGGGCTTTATCATGCAGAATTGCGCGGCGGATTTCGGCATCGATTACCTTTTCAAAGGCGGTTTCCAAGTCGTCAGAGTCGAACTTGCCATCTTCTCCCCCGAACTTGTCGACCACTTCGTGGCGCAAGTTTTTGATCGCATCATGACGCAAATACTGATTCTCATGACGCACCGCTTCGCCCAAGCGATCCTTCAAATAATCTTTCAGTACAGCTTCGGCTTCTTTATTGTGATGATGCAGCTCATACGATTTAGGCTGGGC
>DASVGB010000077.1:0-6313 GCA_036379755.1 Candidatus Saccharimonadia bacterium
TATAGCTGTCAATGAACAAAGAATGCGCCAATTCTCGTATTGGGGCATAGTTAAAGGCGCCGGCCTTGGGAATTAAGATTGCCCCGGCACCTGGAAACTGACGGCTGCCGCTCATAAGTAAGCCGTCGGGCGCACCATCCAAGACCTTGGTCGTCATTTTGGAGGAATCAATTGCTTTGACGGCAACGACCATTTTTTGCAATTCGGTAAGCTGCATATCTGTGCGCACATGATTGCCGATACTGTCGATTAAGTTGCTGATTTTGAGTGGGTTGGTAAGGGTTGAAAGCTGCAGCGCCTTTTCACGCAGAGCAATCATGAGCTGTTGTTGACGGGCCGCCCGGCCAAAATCAGCGCCACAGGTTCCATTGCGGCAACGAGCATACTTCAACGCCTGAACGCCATCCATATGGTAGTCGCCAGCCGGAAGGTTGAAGGGGCAAATGCCGCGTCCATTGTCGCAAGGATACTGCGCATCAGAAAGCAGCGTTGCATTATCAATGTCTACTCCACCGACAGCATTAACCGCTTGTTTAAAACCCTGGAAATCAACTTGCATATAGTAATGGATGGGCAGATCTAGAACCTCCCCGACAACTTGTTTGGCTAACTCCGGCCCGCCCCAGCTATTTGCCGCATTGATTTTACTAGCACCATGGCCGGGAATGCGTACATACAGGTCGCGCGGAATACTCAGCATCGCAACGGTGTGATGCACGGGATCGACGCTCGCAACCATAATGGTATCGCTTAATGTGCCGCCGCTATGACCGTCGCCGCCAATGCCAAGCAGTAAAATATTGATCCGACCGTCACCTTCTCCGCTCAGCTTGGTAGGATCTATGGTTCCTGCTAGTGCCGGGGCCGGGCCAGCCGTATTTTTGGTAACCACCTGCTGCGATGCCATCACCACCTTCATGCCAACCAAGCCGACACTGGCCACCACAATCAATACCGCCGCAGAAATAACCGCTCGGCGGCTCGACCAAGCTGACCGGCGAATAGCCGGTGCTGGCAGCGGAAGGGGTTGCTCCCAGCTTGCTTCCTCGGGAGATGCCGGTACGGGAGGTTGCATAGGGGGAGTTGGCATCGCCTGGCGACTGAGCCCATCAAGGCTCCGGATTGGGGATCGGTTCTCCATTACTATCCACTATACTGAATCAGAGCATAAGCGTAAAGGTTGCTGCAGGGAGGTAAACTCTTTATACTGGGGAAGTAATAAAGGCAATCATGCAGCCCGATTTCCAGACTCCGAATCCGCCGCCTCCCGCCTATCAGCCCGTCCCGGAACCAAAAACATCCATTATTGAATCAATCAGCGCTTTTTTCTCCCACTGGTTTATTAGTTGGATTGTAATTCCCGGCGGGATGGTTCTTTTGCTGCATTTCTATGTCTTTAGCGCTTATCATGTGGTGGGATCAAGCATGACCCCAACGATGCATAATTCCGACTATCTTATTGTCTCTAAAGTTGATAAAACAATTGCAGCAATTAAAGGCGAACCATATATCCCCAAGCGCAATCAGATTATTGTCTTTCATTACCCCAAGCAGCCGGAACTTGATTTTGTAAAACGCGTAGTGGGGCTTCCGGGTGAACGCGTGGTTGTAAAAGACTGCAAGGTTACGGTATACAATACCGAACAACCGAATGGGTTTAATCCTGATTTGACTCACGAGATATCCGGAACATGCACTGAAGGAGAAGAGTTTAATGGGGCGGTGCCCAATAAAACGATTTTTGTACTGGGGGACAATCGTATGCCCGGCGGATCATCCGATTCCCGCGAATGGGGCTTCCTGCCTAGCTATGACATTGTTGGTAATGCCGTTCTCCGGCTCTATCCGCTTGATGGCTTCCGTATTTTTTAAATAGAATTCGGCACTATTGTTTGGGTTTAATCGTATCGACGATACGAACCAACTCTTCCTTAGAACGATACTCAATCGTCAAACGTCCGCCCTTACCCCTAGGGCTCATACTGACCTTGGCGCCTAAATACCCTCCCAATTCGCTTGCTAGCTGAAGCGCTTCAGCTACAGCCGCTGGCTTCACAGCTGTTTTTAACGACTTGGCAGAACCCTGCTTGCCGGCCTGAACGAAGGCTTCGGCCTGGCGTACGGTCCACCCCTCCTGCAGTATATATGCTAAAAGTTCGGCTTGCCTGGCTGGCTCGCTGAGTGCCAGAATCGCGCGTCCATGAGCCTCGCTGATTTTGCCATGCTGTAAAGCCGACTGAGCATCAGGCGGTAACTGCAGTAAGCGCATGAGATTGGAAACCGTAGAGCGAGCCTGCCCCATACGTTCGCCGACTTGATCTAATGATAGATTGAACTCATCAATAAGTTTGCGGTAAGCAGCTGCTGTTTCCAGCGGATTCAGCTCGCTGCGCTGCACGTTTTCTAGCAACGCTAATTCTAACTTTTGCTGTTCTTCAAAACTACGGACAATTACCGGAATAGTTGTTAGTCCGGCTAATTTAGCCGCCCGAACCCGACGCTCCCCAGCAATGAGCTCATATGACTCTTCAGCCAACTGGCTGACCACCGGAGGATGAAGAATGCCATGCTCTTTAATCGAGGCGGCCAAACTTGCCAAATCATTTTCATCAAAATGCTGACGAGGCTGATGCGGATTTGGCTTCACCGCTGCAGGGTCAACCAACTGGATCGATTGCTTCCCGGCAGGATGAACCGAAGCCGGCATATCCAGGCTTACATCGGTGGGTATTAATGCATCAAATCCTCGCCCTAAACCGCGCTGCTTACTCATTTCACCGCCTTTACGTGCTTAGCGCGCTTGGTTACTTCTTTGGCCAAATTATGATAGCTGCGTCCACCCTTACTCCAGCGGTCATAGTGGCTAATCGGCTGGCCAAAACTGGGTGCCTCAGCCAAACGAACGTTGCGCGGAATGATTGTATCAAAAACCTTATCCGGAAAATGACGCTTTACCTCGTCGTGTACTTGGGCACTCAAGGTGGTGCGGCCATTATGCATGGTCAGCACCACACCCATCAGGTCAAGCTGCGGGTTTAGGGCCCGGCGGACTCGATCCACGGTTTGGAGCAGTTGGCTTAAGCCCTCAAGCGCATAAAACTCGGCCTGAACCGGAATAATGAGCGAATCGGCCGCAACCAAACCGTTCAAGGTTAAAAGTCCAAGCGACGGCGGGCAATCAATTAAAATATACTCATAGGGAAGATTTTCCAGTACTTGCTTAAGCCGAAATTCCCGTTGCTCGATACCAACCAACTCCACCTCGGCAGCAGCGAGTACCGATGAGGCCGGCAGCACCACAATATCGTGAAACGCGGTACGCAGCGCCGCTTCATGAGCGTGCTTACCGTCCATTAATACATGGTAGAGGTTGGTATCGACGGCTTGTTTATCAATCCCGAACCCACTGGTTGTATTGCCTTGTGGATCAAGATCAACCACCATTACCGCATGTCCGCTTTTTGCCAGAAAGGCAGCTAAATTAATAGCCGTGGTAGTCTTCCCTACGCCCCCTTTTTGGTTGGCTAATGCAATGATGTGCGGTGTGTTTGTATCAGTCATATCATAACCATTTTACCATGGAGTAGTAGGTGGGTTCTAACCTTCTTTGGGGAGTGGCCGAGCAATCACCACAATCCGTTCGGTTTCTTCCTTGTCGCTACATGTATATATTGTAAGCTGCGGCACGGCCGTTGGCGCAATAACACCAATTTCAGTGGCTTTTATGGTTCTGGTCTCTGCCACCGTATAGACATTCCGCTTACCAACCCAATCGATCACAATAACATCGCCGGCCGCCAGTTTATCGAGGTTATAAAAGGTTGTAGTATTCGGCGGAAGATACTTAAACCGATGGCCGGCAATCACAAAATTACTGGTTTGAAGCGTGCCGGTTTGATGCCATACGCCTTCATGCACATCCAAAATCGCCAAGCTTGAGCTTTCCAGAATCGGCGTATTTACACCAATACTGGGAATAATAACCCGGTTGGTGGGGTTGTCAGCCTTGGCCGGCTGAGCCGGCGGAACTTTCGCCAGTTGCACCCCTTGAGGAAGATTAGGCTGATGGCTGAGCCGGTGGTGCAGTGCCGGAACAAACGGATACGTAAAAACCGCAGCAGCAATCACAAACACTCCGGCAAAGGCCCTAGGGGCCAGAGCCGGACTGAGACGGAAGGTCTTTGAAATATGTCGAAGCAGCCTGGCGTAAAACGGAGACTTTTTCTCCACTGCCATCACAACACTAAAATAGCCGCCCACGCCTCGAGCGGAATCGTCAATCGGCGTCCGCTTACAAACCCTGAGACTGGGGTCGTAACGGTATATGTAAGGATGTTTGACCCAGGTTTTCGTGGGATGAAATCCATGAGGTTTTGGAACTGAACGATGAAGTTTCAGCGGATGCTTAGGACTTGGCATACCGGCGCCGTGTCTTCATCCATCCGAATGCAGACAACGCCATAACCATAAGTGAGAGCAGGCTCATCAGCATCGTGTTGTCGCCGGTTGGCGCCAAGGTCGTTGCTACGGGAGCGGGGGCTGGCACCGGAGCAGGAGCAGGAGCAGGAGCAGGTGCAGGTGCCGGGGCTGGAGCGGGAGCTGGGGTTGCAGCGGCCAAGCTTACCGTAATAGAGAAGGCCGTTGCCTCGCTTACATTGCCGGCAGCATCGCCGGCAGTAATATTGATCTCGCTTTGACCGCTGGGAATATCACTGGTAATCGCTACAGACCATTTGCCGGAAGCGTCGGCGACCGTACTAATTTTAGTACCCGCCGGCTTAACCACTAAGGAAATCGTGCTGCCGGGTTCGGCCGTACCATTAAATACCGGTTGGCTTTTGGTAGTGCTGACCTGACCGGCTTTCACAGCGCTCCCGTCGGCAGTTTCGGCTACTGGGGCAGGTGGTGGCGTAGCATCAACAAGCAAGGAGGCAATGGTAGGATCATCGCCAAAGACAACCCACTCCCCTGGCTCATCGCTAATTACTACCCGTGCCTGCCAGTGGTATTGCCCGTCCGCTAAATCCTTAACCGGAATGCTAAGGGTCAAGTCTTTTCCGTTGGCCTTAACCGGGTCACCGCTCGTAGTGGGCTTGCCGGTGAATGCGGTACCAACCGGTTGAAGCTCAATCTGCGGATTGGCAGAGCCCACATTCGCATTGGTTGGCAGAGTAAAGCTAAAAATGACCTCACGAGAAGCGGTTGTTTTGCCAACCGCAATAACTTTATCCTTGCCGGTTTGATTCAGATCCATGAGCGGAGCAAGTTCGAGGTTTTTTGTAACCGGAGAAGAATCTGAAGGCGTCGAGCTGGGAATCGTTAGAAAACGCCAAACTCCATACCCTACACCGACGATCACAATTATGATAGCAATAAGAACGGCAACTTTCGCCAAACCGCCACCCTTTTTAGGATTATTCTTCGGATCATCTGATGAGGCAACCGGCGCACTGCGCGGCGGAGGCGGAGGGGGCGGAGCTGGAGCCTTGGCGGCTACTGCCGGACGTGAAGGATGCGGGGCAGGCGCTGGAGCATCGGCGTGAACTTCAGACTTGGAATCAAACGATGCGACCGGAACCGGTACCGGCCCGGAAGAACCTTGGACTTGCTGGTTGTCTCCGCTGCTATGGAGCAAGTCCATGCGCGGGTTATTTGTTGGATTACTGCCGGTTGCTGATGCCATTTTCCACCTATAGGTTACACACCTGTCTCGTAATCAGTATAACTATAAGCACAAGCATTAAACAAGTATTTTATTGAACGGACAGCAAAATACCGGCTTGGTGCCGGCAAAAACTTACGAATACTTGCAATGAATTAGCTGGAGGCGACGGGTTTTTTCGCAGTTTTGGATGATCCAATCGAAACAATTTTGATTTGAGTGTACCGCTGGCGGTGGCCGATTTTGGTGTTCACCCGTTTTTTAGCTTTAAACTTCAAAACGTCGATCTTTTCACCTTTAACTTCACCAATCACCGCTGCCTGCACCATCATATTCCCCACCACGGGCTCACCAACATGCACGTACGTGCCATCAATAACCAGGAGCGGCTCAAACGCTATGGTTTTAGCACCGTCTCCAGTGATATCTACTTCAAGTGTTTGGTCCGCTTGAACCAAATACTGTTTTCCGCCGGTAGTAATGACTGCTTGCATAATTCATGTAGTATACCCGGAACCAGCCGATCTGTAAACCTTAGGTGCCAAACTGAATTTTCTTACGCCGGATGGCTATTGACTGCAGTAAGCCAATGGCTAAAAGAGAAACCAGCAAGCTGGTGCCGCCGTAGGATAAAAACGGCAGCGGAATGCC
>DASVGB010000078.1:0-4112 GCA_036379755.1 Candidatus Saccharimonadia bacterium
TCACCGGATTAGCAATTACGCGCCGGTAGAGCAGCTTTTTGACGCCATCGACGTAATAGATTACATCATTGGTTTGCAAACTGCTATGCGAAGCGTCGGCATAAATAAGGCCACCGGAGCTATTAACTGCGGGGACGGCCAAAACCAGGACTGAGGGCGACCCAGTATTGGAACTCCATCCGTATTGGTTGCCTCCAGGCCCATTGGGGTCTGGCCACTGATTTGCTGATTGAATGGTTCGAGCCGATTTAATATCGCGCCCAAGGCTTTCCAGGGCCTGCTTAGTATTACTTTGAAGGATAATTAACGTGTCGTTTCGAGCGTAGTCAATCAGGCGGTCAACATAAAAACCGGACACTAACGTTGCCAATATGCCAATGATGGCGGTTGCCATCATCAGCTCTAGCAAAGTATAGCCGTTTTGGTTGTGTAGGTTCACCGGTTAATGCCTCGCTGCGTCATGAGGGTAGAGATTTGGACATTCTTGGTACGCTTATCGTCGGTGTAGGTAATGATAATGTCGATCCGTTTCAAACCGGCTTGCGGTGTGGTTACATTGGCAACGGCTGATTTTGGTGATCCGAAATTGGCTGGCAATGCACCGGTAAAGGTCTCAGCGGGAGCGCCGGTGGGAATGGCATGGTAGCCGGCGTCTCGATAAATTTCGAGTTTTTGTTCGGCCAAGGCTGTAGCCACAGCCATATTGCGTGCTTGCTTGTTAAGCTTTCCAACCACAATGAAAATAGTAATAATGGCCGCAGACGCGACAGTCACAAATACAGCTGTTACCACCAGCTCAACTAAGGTAAAGCCGTTTTGTGAACGGAGAATTTTCACCACTGCTCACCCATTACTATCATTATAGCGTAAGCGTTTTTTTATAGCACCTATAAACCTCGCTATCAAAAAACCGCAGACCAACAGACCCGCGGTTTTTTGATTGTGCGAAAAGCTTAGTTAGCTGAATTCACGGTGTAGACACCGGCTGTTGCCTGGCTGTCTTTGCTATTCTCGAGCGTAGCTCGCAGTTCATAGCTCACACAAGCGCCGGCGGCACAGCTGCCTGGGCTCGGCTCGTAGGTGTAGTTTGCGCCACCTTTAGGATCGTTTGGAACGGTCTTCATGTAGGGGGTGCTGCCTGCGGTCAGAACAGTACCTAAACATCCGCCTGCATTCGGAACACAAGTGGCTCCGCCTGCCGTGGGATAGCTGTTGTTGTCGTTGTAGTAGGTTTCAAGCGCAGTCTTAATATTGCGCAAGTCGCTCTTACGCTGACTGTCACGTGCCCGCTGCGGGCCGCTGACCAAGTTGGGAATGATTAATACCGCTAAGATGCCGATGATCACGATAACGATCAAGAGCTCTAACAGTGTAAAACCACCCTGTTTTTTTAATGTGTTCATTCGAGCGCTCACCTCCATAAATGTTGTTCTTCTTTAATGATAAACAAAGCATAAGCTCTATTGAGCCAATTGTAGAATCATTACTCGGCTTCTGTCAAGATTTTTCTCATGGAGGTTGGCTTTAAATAGCGTTATTTAATGTCGCGAGCGGTCCATAGACGCCAACGACAATGAATCCGACAATACCGCCAAGGGAGACAATCAGGATTGGTTCGATCACTGAAGTAATGCCAGCAACCACCGTATCAACCTCACGCTCGTAAAATCCTGCTAGTTTGAGTAGAATTTCATCGAGTTTGCCGGTTTCTTCCCCAACCGCCACCATTTGGCCGACAATCGGCGGGAAGATAGGCAATGCCTTTAGTGGCTCCGCAATTGTCTTACCGGCTTTTACCTCGCTTGCAACTTTGTGCAGTCCATCTCGAAAGACACTGTTATTGAGTCCGTCAGCACTGGTATTGAGCGCTTCAAGTACCGAAAGCCCGGAAGCCATTAGTGAACCGAAGGTCCGGGAAAACCGGGCAACATTAACTTTTACAATAATCGGCCCGAATATTGGCATACGAATCAGTATGCTGTCGAAAATGGTTTTGCCACGGATGGTATGGACGAATCGAAAACCGACGACCGCAAGGACAACCAATCCGATTAATAGGAAGAGGCCGTAGTTCACTAAGCTGTCACTCATGGCGAGCATCAGTTTACTGTACCAAGGTAATTCGGTACCCAGACTTTCAAAGATAACCGACATGCGCGGTACCAAATAGGTCATAAGAAAGACAAATGCCCCAACCGTAACTGAAAGCAGTATTCCCGGATAAATCATAGCGCTGCGAACCTTGGCTACCACCGCGGCATCCTTTTCTTGTTGAACGGCTAGGCGCTCAAGTACCTGGTCTAGCAAGCCGCCGGCTTCCCCGGCTTTAACCATATTGACATACACTTGCGAGAATACATCGGGATGTCCTGCCAATGCATTGCTGAGCGTGGAACCGCCTTCCACTTGTTTAGCGGCGTCGTTGATAACATCACGGAAATGTTTATTGGTAGTTTGGCCGCCCAGCATCGACAATGCCTGGGTAAGAGGCACGCCAGCGTTGATCATTGTGGCAAATTGTCGTGAAAAAATAACTTTATCTTCGAGTTTAACCCGGCCGCCCAGCTTTAGCCCGCCCAGTTGCAGGCCTTTGCCTTTGGTTTTAGCTTCTTGCACTTTAATTAAAATTGGTACAAGATCGCGTTCAAGCAAGCTAGCAGCAGCAGCGGCTTGGTCGTTGGCTACGAGACTGCCCTTTTGTATGGTGCCGCTGTGATCGCGGGCTGTGAAATTATAGGTAGCCATGCTATTCCCTGGTTACTCGCAAAATTTCTTCAATGGTAGTCAACCCTCGGAGCGATTTTAAGAAGCCGTCTTGCTGCATTGTCAGCATACCTGACTCAATTGCCTGCTTTTGAATATCTTCGCTGGTTGAATGGTTAATGATCATTTGTTGAATTTTTTCGTCGACCTCTAAAACCTCATAGATGCCCAGGCGCCCCATGTAGCCATTTCCGGCGCACTGGTCGCAGCCGTCACCGGCTTTATATAAAGCAAACTCACCGTCTTTGAGCGACCTAAGCTTAGGATCGGGAGCTGGCAGGGCAGGCTTTGGTTGCTCAACTTCCAGCTCGGCTTCTTGTTGCTTCAGCACCTTTGCATTATTTGCCGAACGCTCAATGTTTGGATCGGAAGCAATTTTATCGAGAATTGATTTGGCTTGGCGTTCCGCTTGCGGATCATGATGCTCCTTGGGAGCGGGCTTGGGGGCTGCAGACTTAGCTTTATCCGCGTCCTGAAGATATTTGAGGGCGTTAGCAGTTTCAAAATCGCGATTAATATCCTGCAATATCTGACCTTCGGGAATATAGCCTATGCGGCAAATAGAGCAGAGGCGGCGCACTAAGCGCTGGCCAATGACGGTATTAACGGTTGAAGCAATCAAAAACGGTTCAATTTGCATATCTAACAAACGAGGCAGGGTTGTTGCCGCATTATTGGTGTGCAGGGTTGAAAGGACGACGTGTCCGGTTAATGCCGCCTGTACGGCCAAATCGGCGGTTTCGCTATCGCGCACCTCTCCCACCATGATGACATTAGGATCTTGCCGCAAAAGTGCTCGTAATCCGCCCGCGAAAGTCATACCGGCCTTGGGGTTTACCTGGGTTTGGTTGACTCCTGGTACGCGGTATTCCACCGGATCTTCAACCGTGGAAATGTTAATGCCGGGGGTATTGAGCATGCTGAGTACGCTATAAAGTGTTGTTGATTTCCCCGATCCGGTCGGTCCGGTTACTAGCACCATGCCGTGCGGTTTGCGAATACCGTGGTCGATGCGGCTGAGGGCTATACCCTCAAAACCTAACTCATCCAACGTAAGCGCTCGAACGCCTTCGTCGAGGATACGCATGACAACTTTTTCTCCATCCATGACCGGCAAGGTTGAAACCCGCAGTGCGACGGTTTTCGAACCAACCGCGAACTTAAAGCGGCCGTCTTGGGGCACGCGATGCTCGTCGATTTTGAGGTTGGATAAAATTTTAATACGTGATACCACGGCTGCCATAATGCCTTTTGGCAAGGTCATTGTTTCTCGCAGCACGCCATCAATTCGAAATCTCACCTGCACTAAGTTTTCACGAGGCTCAAGGTGAATATCTGAAGCCCTGGCC
>DASVGB010000079.1:0-17193 GCA_036379755.1 Candidatus Saccharimonadia bacterium
GCTCGCGAGGTTCAGCGCGTATTGCAGCGGTACCGTGACCTGCAAGACATCATTGCGATTCTTGGGATGGATGAACTCAGTGAGGAGGATCGTTTAACTGTTGCCCGTGCCCGTAAGATTCAGCGATTTCTTACCCAGCCATTCTTCGTAGCCGAAGGTTTTACCGGTACCCCCGGCGTCTATGTCAGTCGTGCCGACACCGTGCGCGGTTTCCGTGAGATTCTCGAAGGCAAGCATGACGACAAGCCCGAAACTGCCTTCCTTCTCAAGGGTGGCATTGAAGAAGTCAAAAAGGAAAAGTAGTGGCAAGCACCATACAGCTTGAGGTGCTAACTCCCGGCGGATCAGTTTTTAACGAGGCTGTCCGCGAGGTGGTTATTCCTACCACTGGCGGTTCCCTAGGCATTTTGCCTCATCACACGCCATTGGCTGCGGTTGCTCAGGCGGGAACCGTGGATATCCGCCGTAAGGCTGAAGACCGAACCTTAGATCATATTGTAATTACCCGAGGATTGGTAGAAGTTGATGGTGAACGCGTTGTGTTAATGGTGGATGATGCCGCTCAAGTAGGGGACATCGATGAGTTTAATGAGCGCCAGAAGCTAGCCGAGGCTGAAGAACGTTTGAAATCGTCCCAAGAAGCTCGCGATATTGCCTCAGCCCAAGCCGACATTCTGCGTTCTACCACTTGGCTTGATGCCAGCAAGCGACATAAATAACCAGTCGCTTAAATACGTTCTTCCCTGCCTAGCGCCTATCGTTCGATCGCATGTCAGAATGTATAGCGGACACGAGAAGAAGTATTTGTGCCGCTAAAATTAGCGCTATAATAAAAGCATGTCCTCAATTGTCCCAGTTCAACGCCAGCGGTATGATCTTCTCTTGAAGCATAAGAGCCCGATGGCCCTGCGCCTGAATGATGTACATCACAATCAGATTAAAGTCGGCGATCTCGTAGATGTCAGCGGTCACAATACTATTATGGATCGCGAGCGCTTTAAGGTGATTGATCGGATGCATCACCCCAGTATTCATCATGCCGTTGAGCATATTAAGCAGTCCGACTTAAGCGCCCGTGATAAGATTCAAATGAAGCAGGCCTTTCTCGGTGTGCATGGCCCCGAGGCTGGCACCCGTCCGGTGGTTTCATTGCACTTAGAACGCCACACCGGTCCATCATCCTACAATCGAAACCCCGGCAGTTTGGGATAGTCCGGTTTGTTAGCCGGCACGACAACGTTTTCGATACCCGAGTTCCAAGCATTTATTTGGGATTATTACCGCCAAAATCAGCGTAAAATGCCGTGGCGCGATCAGCCTACGCCATATCATGTGGTGGTTTCAGAGATCATGTTGCAGCAAACGCAAGTAGCCCGGGTCATGCAAAAATACCCTGAGTTTATTGCTGCTTTTCCAGATTTTCATCGCCTGGCGGCTGCCCGTACTTCCGAGATACTCAGCCTGTGGCAAGGATTGGGCTATAACCGCCGGGCTTTAAATTTGCACCGGTTGGCTGCGCTGGTTGTTCGGCACTATGACGGTAAGCTTCCGGCCGATCCAGCTGAACTCATTTTGTTTCCAGGTATTGGTTCAGGCACCGCTGGCTCAATCGCAGTGTTTGCGTTTAACCGGCCGGAGGTGTTCATTGAAACCAATATCCGTAGAGTCTTTATTCATCATTTCTTTCCTGACGCCGCTCAAGTGAGCGATGCCGAGCTGCGCCCGCTGGTTGAAGTGTCGATTGACCAGGCTAATCCTCGCGAGTGGTACTACGGATTAATGGATTACGGCGCTCATATAGCGAAAACTGTTTCAAACCCCAACCGCCGCAGCCGTCATTATGTCCAGCAGTCTAAGTTTGAAGGCTCAGATCGCCAAATCAGAGGTAAGCTTATTCGCTTGTTGCTTGAATTTCCGGTGCTAACGGCGGCTGATATTGTGGGGCACTTTCCGTATGAACCGCAGCGTCGTGTCATCAGGCTGTTGGAACAACTGACAAAAGAAGGCTTTCTTCGGCAACAATAATTTGCTTTTCAAATGCTATTCAAGCATAAGGATTAGAGGTATAAATGAGTACTTGCACCGCGTGTGCAGGCAGAGCCTGAATGCTTTATGGCGTTTATGGCTAGAACGACAACGACGTACGAGAGGAGCTGCATGGCAAGTACATCAACCCCCCCTCAAGGAGGAAGGCGGTTGGCGTCATCGACGCTCGAAGTCTCAACGCTTCCTTCCCGAACTGCTGCTGTCCGTCGCCGGGCTCAGCAGGCAGCAATCGCAAATGCCATCAGGGCAATGCGAGCCAGCGGGAAAAAAAGCCCGGGTGGGCATACATCGGCTGGTCCTTCAGCGGGCCCTTAGCTTCAGGTCTGGCCACCACATCCTCTCGCAATCGGCCGTCTGCCTCCTCTGGGGGCGGACGGTCTAGCGACACAACCATACAGTTTCATGTCATGTTCGTATTTTGTTCGTTTACTGGTATAATACACTCATGAACGACGTGGAGCAGGTCAAAGAACGTCTTGATGTGGCGGAAGTTATTGGCGGCTATATTCCATTGAAGCAAGCCGGGCGCAACCTGAAAGCGCCGTGTCCGTTTCATCAGGAAAAATCCGCTAGCTTTATGGTGAGTCCGGAAAAAGGGATTTGGCACTGCTTCGGGTGTAACGCCGGCGGTGATATTATTACCTTTGTTATGCAATATGAAGGATTGGAGTTTCGCGACGCTCTGGCGTTACTCGCCGGTAAAGCTGGCATTGAGTTGAAAGAGCGTACACCAGCCAGCCAGCAAGCCAAGCAGGAGCAAAAGCGTTTGCATGAAGCCCTAAACTGGGCGGTTAAGTATTATCAGCAAAGTCTGGTTCAAAATCCTTCGGCCTTGGAGTACGCTACCAAGCGCCGCCATCTGCGCCGTCAAACCATTCAAGATTTTCAAATTGGCTACGCCCCAGACGACTGGAATGCTCTTGGTCAGTTTCTCCTGAAGAAAAAATTTACTCCGATCGAATTACTCAAAGCTGGTTTGGCCGGGCAGAAAACCGGTCGTTCCACAATATATGATCTCTATCGCGGCCGCCTGATGTTTACTATCTGCGATGCGAGCGGTGCACCAGTCGGCTTTACCGGGAGGGTTCTCGATGAGGAGCAGCTGCCTAAGTATCTCAACACACCTCAAACGGAACTATATGATAAAAGTCGAATCATATTTGGACTGCATTTGGCCAAGGACGCTATTCGCACTTCCAATGAAGTGGTTATTGTCGAAGGCAATATGGATGTTGTGGCCAGCCACCAAGCCGGGGTTAAGCAAGTGGTAGCGGTTAGCGGGACAGCACTTACTTTAGATCAGCTCAAAGTGCTTGGACGCCTCACGAAGAATATTAAAATATGCTTCGATGCCGATGCCGCGGGGCTGCGGGCAACCGAGCGGGCTATTGAGCTCAGCCAAAAATTAGGCCTAACACTTTCCATGGTCCGGCTTCCGGAAGGGAAGGATCCTGATGATCTGATCCAAAAAGATGTTCAGGCATGGGAAAAGGCGATAGCCGAGGCCGAGTATGTAGTTGATTATTTGTTCAGCCAAATTGAAACAGCCTACGACCTAACTACTGCCACCGGCAAGCGCCAGTATAGCGACCGCATCGCCGCCAGCTTGCGCCGCCTGGCTGACCCGGTAGAGCAGGGTCATTACATAAAGCGCTTAACCCAAAAATTAGATATTAGCGAAGAGTCGGTTCGGCAAAAAATTAATGCTACGGATGGCCAAACCAGCGATCTTATCAGTGAACAGCGGCCTTCAGCCACCATCATCAAACCCTCAACTAAAACTGCCAGGCGATTGCTTGAAGAGTCGGTACTGGCTATTAACCTGGCTTATACGGAAGTACGCAGCAGTTTGGATGACCTAACACCTGCCCATTTTGCCGATGCTGACCATCAAGCAATTTTGGAGATGCTGCAGCACGTTGCAACCGCTTCGGCTGCTGACGTTGCTGGCGGATTGCCAAACGTTACAGACTATGTCAAAATACTTGCACTACGGGGCGAGGAAGAATTTGGTTCCTTCGCTCCCGCAGAACGCAGTTTTGAAGCATTTCAACTGGCAGGACGTCTGCGAATTGTAACGAACAAAGATACCAAGACCAAACTCAGCCGTAAGCTTCGCGAGGCTGAGGATAAAGGTGATGCCGATTTGGCAAAACGCCTGTTAGCGCAGTATCAAACACTTATAACTGAAGACGACTAAGGAGGTTTTTTGGCCAAAAAAGCAGCACCAATCACTGAAGAGCGGGAGCATAACTATTCTCCGGCAGTTGAACGGTTACTACAAAAAGGAAAAGAACAAGGTTTTGTTACCCAGCAAGAGGTATCGCAAGTTATTCCGGATGCCGAGGATAATCTTGAAGAGCTCGATGAGTTGTATGCTGGTCTAATGGAAGCTGGTGTTGAGCTAACCGATCAGAAAGACCGGTTAATTTGGGAAGGCGAGGAAGATGCCGAAGAAGGGGGAACCGCCAAAGAAAGCGACGACTATGTTAAAGACATTGCCGATGACTCGGTACGCTTATATCTGCGTGAAATTGGACGCGTTCCGCTCTTAACTGCGCTGGAAGAGGTTGAGCTAGCTAAACGAATTGCTAAAGGCGACAAAGCTGCCAAGGATAAAATGGTAGAAGCCAATCTGCGGCTGGTGGTTTCGATTGCTAAAAAATATATTGGCCGCGGGCTGGACTTGCTCGACCTGATTCAAGAAGGCTCCAGCGGACTGCTTCGCGCGGTTGAGAAATTTGATTACACCAAAGGCTTTAAATTCTCAACCTATGCTACATGGTGGATCCGCCAAGCTATTACCCGTGCTATCGCTGACCAGGCCCGCACTATCCGTATCCCAGTGCACATGGTTGAAACAATTAATAAGTTAATTCGCACCCAGCGCCGTCTGGTTCAGGAGCTTGGCCGCGAGCCTCTGCCGGAAGAGATTGCCGTGGAAATGGAAATCGAGGTTGAAAAGGTCAACCATATACTCAAGATTAAGCAGGACATTGTTTCGCTTGATTCCACGGTTGGCGATGATAAGGACTCGACTCTGAGTGAATTTATTGAAGATGAAGACCGGCCCACCCCTCCGGAAGTAGCCGCCAATCAGTTGCTTAAAGAGCAGGTGGCCAGCGTGCTGAGCCTTCTAACTCCTCGGGAGCAGAAGATCTTGCGCATGCGTTTCGGGTTGGAGGACGGCAAAAGCCATACGCTTGAAGAGGTGGGACTGGAGTTTGGAGTTACTCGCGAGCGTATCCGGCAGATTGAGGCCAAAGCTCTCATGAAGTTGCGCCGCCATCGGGAAAGCAAAAAGCTGAAAGACTACCTCGCTTAAGCTTACGTTTATCGCCAAATAATGACAAGAAGCAACGGAAAGCCGTTGCTTCTTTATTTTTGTCTTGGTGCCGGTTTAGGCACAAAACTGGCATAGATAGTACACCAAACATACACAATTTTGGCACAAATCCGGCATTACGCTCGGTCAACCTTAATACATCTGCTAGAATTGTTGGATGAGCTCATCAAAAGATTTCCTTAAAAAACCATCTATCATCGGCATAGCCGGCTACTTTGGCGCTGGCAAAGATAAATTTGCCGAAATGCTGAAGCAGCATTTAGAGGGCCGCGGCCACAATGTGGATATGGTATCTTCGGGCGACCTCATTCGCCAATATGTCAGCGATAACAAGCTAGGCGATCCGGCCGACCGCAATGTCTTGCGCAAAACTGTCGATGAAGTTGGCGCCAAACACGGGTATACCTATTGGCTCGAGCAGTCCATCAGGCAGGCCGAACACGGGGGAACCGATATCCTGTTGTATCCGGGATTGCGCCAGAAGGTAGAAGCCGACTATATTCATGGTCGGGGCGATATCATCCTGGCTATTGATGCTCCGGTGGAAGTCCGGTACCAGCGGGCGCAAGTCCGAGGACGTGCCGGCGATGAAGTCGATTTTGAGGCCTTTAAGGCAGCCGAAGAAGCCGAGCGGGCCGGTACCGCCCAGCAAATTGATGCTGTCATCCAGGCTGCCGATACGACAATCAGTAATGATGGAACCCTGGAACAGCTTGAGCAGGTTGCACATGCCATTGCCGAAACCTACCCCGAAAAGCCAGCGCCACGTTATAGCGCTGCCGGAACTATTTTGTAATCTTGCATATGCTTGGCTCTTTCCGCCAGGCTTGCTACTATCTATGGGTATCATCCAGCGCGTTAACCGCTCTGGAGTAATCGTCTAGAATCGTACGGAGGCCGCAGCGCGGACTCCCGAGATGGAAATTCTCGCGAAGGGCGATTGCTCATTCCCAAACCCACCTGACGAAGTAAGGCGTACTCGTCCCAGCTCACACAGGAGGCGTAAGATGATGCAATCACGTACAGTTGCCCTAGTGGCAGTTGTTGCTTCGCTGTTGGTCTTTATCGCTGCAACGGCAGCGGCAGAGACTAGCAGTCCCACAACTCAGACAGCGCTGCAAGCGACCCAACCGCAGTTGACTCCGCTGGCCGATTCGTGCAACTTCCGGTTCAAGCAATCGAAGCATCGCAGCTACATCCGCGAGGTCTACCGCCGCGACCGTATCTCTCAAAAGGCGCGGCAACGGATTGAGCGAATACAGCGGTGCTCGTACTCAAAGGAGGCTACTCGTAACATGCGGGCTGATCGCAAGCAAGCGGCCGCCCTGCGCCGGCAACGCGCCATGCGTGTTCAGGTTCCGCCGGTTCTACATCGAATCGCGCAGTGCGAAAGCAACGGTAACCCTACGGCTATCTCAGCCGGAGGTACCTACCGTGGCAAGTACCAGTTCAGCTTCTCTACCTGGCGATCGGTCGGAGGCAGGGGTGACCCGGCCGCCGCATCGGAAGCTGAACAGGATCGCCGGGCACTCCGGTTGCTTCGGACAGGAGGCCTTGGCCATTGGCCGGTTTGCGGTCCGCGGGCGGTTCGTTAGTAAGCGCTCTCGCTCCGGTGGCCTCAGGGTAGCATTCCCTGAGGCCACCGTGCCCACTTGATCTGCGTTATACTAGCTACATGGCTAAAAAAGAACGTCTTGTCCTGGTGGATGGCAGCGCGGTATTTCACCGCGGTTATCATGCAATTCCACATCTTTCCAATGCTGAAGGTATTCCTACCAACGCTACCTATGGCTTCACCATGATAATGCTCAAAGTATTGGCCGATCTCAAACCCAAATATGCAATTGTTACATGGGATAAATCCAGCGATACGTTTCGCAAGGAGCTGTATCCGGAATATAAGGCTACCCGTAAAAAGCAGCCGGATGATCTCTATGCCCAAATTCCTTATACCCGCCAAGTTACTGAAGCATTAGGGATTCCTTGGGTCGAACTTGATAACTACGAAGCCGACGACATTATTGGCACGCTTGGCCGTCAGGCTAAACAGCAAGGGCTTGAAACCATCATTGTTACCGGTGATTTGGACGAGCTTCAATTGATTGATGAGAACACCAAAATATACACGATGCGCCGCGGCTTTACTGACACCGTAATTTATGACTTGGAGGCGCTTCATGACCGTTACGGCGTGAACCCGCAGCAGTTTATCGACCTCAAAGCATTGAAGGGAGATGCCAGCGATAACATTCCCGGCGTCGCTGGGGTGGGGGAGAAAACCGCCAAGGATCTCATTGCCACGTATGGCTCGCTCGACGAAGTGTATAACAATTTAGATCAGCTAAAAGGCAAGCTCAAGGAGCGATTGGAAACGAACAAGGAGATGGCCTATTTGAGTCAAAAATTGTCTACAATCGTTTGCGATGCGCCAGTTACACTTAACCTCAATACAGCGGAGGTCGGCCAGTATAATAAGCAGCAAATTCATGAACTGTTTCGACGCATGGAGTTTAAAGCGCTGCTTACTAAGCTTCCACCGGAGATGACAGCAGCGGCTCCCAATTTGTTCGATGATCCTATGGAAGAGACGCACTCCAAGCACCGCTCTCATCTAGATACGGCTGAGTATAAGGTGATTACGACTGAAGACAATTTAACAACACTTATCAAGCGCTTAAATGCTAGCCCAGAGTTTGCCTTCGATACCGAAACAACCAGCGTAAATGAAATGGAAGCCGAGCTAGTAGGGGTCTCAATCAGCCTCAAAGAAGCCGAAGGATTTTATATTCCGGTTGGTCATGCGAAGGGGACACAGCTGAACAAAAAAGTTGTTCTTGACGCATTTAGGCCAGTATTTGAAAACCCTAAAATTGGTAAAATAGCCCACAATGCAAAGTACGATTATAAAGTTCTTGTTCGGCATGGCATTACGCCGAGCCCCATTATTTTCGACACAATGATCGCCGCTTTTTTGCTTAACCCACTTGGCAGGTCGCAATCGTTGGACGATTTGGCCTACAAGGAATTTGGCATTGAAATGATTCCGATTGCTGAGCTCATTGGTAGCGGGCGAACCCAAATTACCTTTGACAATGTTCCGCTTGAAGCTGCTACAACGTATGCTGCCGAAGATGCCGATATAACGTGGCGGCTTTATAAGGTCTTAGCGCCGGAGCTTAGTAAGCAGGGCTTTGATAAGCTTGCCCATGCCACTGAGTTTCCTCTCATCGAAGTACTGGCTCACATGGAAATAGCGGGCATTGAGCTGGATGGGGCTTTTCTCAACAAATTTAACGAGAAGTTAACAAAAGACTTAGCCAAACTAGAGGAAAACATTTGGGAGGCTGCCGGGCAAAAATTTAACATTGGTTCGCCGGCACAATTATCTGACATCTTATTTAATCAATTGAAGCTTTCAACTCATAGTGTCAAGAAAGGCAAAACCGGCGGCTACTCAACCGCCGCCGTTGAGCTGGAAAAGCTGAAAGACGCCCACCCGATTATTCCCATGATTTCCGATTACCGCGAGCTATCCAAGCTTCAGTCAACATACGTCGAAACCTTGCCGAAGCTGGTTGACGGCAAAGGCCGCATCCATACCCGCTTCAACCAAACCATTGCTCAAACCGGGCGGCTTAATTCAACGGACCCCAATTTGCAGAATATTCCGGTGAGGACCGAGATTGGCCGTGAGATCCGTAAGGCCTTTGTGGCTCCAAGGGGGAAAGTGTTTGTAAGTGCCGACTATTCGCAAATTGAACTGCGAATTGCTGCGGCCTTAAGTAAAGATAAAGGGATGATTGAAACGTTTCGAAAGGGGATCGACCTTCATCAACAAACCGCCGCCGAAATGTTTGGTGTATCACTCAATCAAGTGACTCCGGAGCAACGCTACGGCGCAAAAACCATTAACTTCGGTGTCCTCTATGGTATGAGTCCTCATGGGTTGAGCGTTGCTACCGGGGTAACGCGGGATGAAGCGGTACAGTTCATTGACCGGTATTTTCAAATTCGTAAAACGCTCAAGCAATACATTGAGGGAATAAAAGAGTTTGCCCATAAGCATGAGTACACCGAAACCTTACTGGGCCGCCGCCGTCCTTCGCCGGAAATCAACTCCAACAACTTTCAAATTCGTAACGCTGCCGAGCGCATTGCGGTAAATGTGCCGCTGCAGGGGACTGCCGCCGACATTATCAAGCTAGCTATGATTGCACTCGTACCGAAACTGCCTGTTGGTGCTCAGCTCTTGCTGCAAATTCATGACGAACTGATCGTGGAAGCTAATGAAAAGCAGGCTGAAGCGGTTGCCGGAATTATGAAAGACACGATGGAAAACATTTACGACCTTGGTGTTCCGATTGCCGTTGATACAAAAATCGGGCATAGCTGGGGTGACTTGTAAGTAATCATAAAAATAACGGCTCTGACGTGCTTTTTACTGTGACTACCACTAGCATAACTATTGCTCCCATTTGGAAATAAAGTTATAACAGAATTATGGTGGACAGGTAGTTGCAGACGCTGTATCGACATGTACGTCACAACAACAGGAAGGCACAACATGCCCGTCGACGACCTCAAGGACAGGTACCGCGGACTCGAGCACCTGTTCGGCCTCATTGAGGGCAGGCTTACGAGCCCGCTCAAGAGGGGCGCAACCATTGCTGGGCGCGCGCCCACGGCCTCGGTCGTGACCGATCTCATCGAGGAGCTCACGACCGGCTTCACGCCCAACGACTGGGGCCGAGTCGCCGCCAAGCTCAAGCTGGAGACCGGGCCGGCAGCACCGCCGCTCGCCATCCAGGTCGGGCTGGAACGGGCGTTCTATCGGGAGAATCCCAGGATTGCCGCACAGCTCGAGAACAACCGCCATCGGCGGCTGGACGAGGCGATTCCCACCCCTCCGCATGTGCTCGAGACCCTCGATCTTTCCGTTGCGGCCTGATCGCCGGCTCATCCCCTCCTACCACATCTGGTCCGGATTCCCGCAAGGGCGTCCGGGCCGGGAGGCGCACTTATTCAATGTACATAAAACTATTAGTGCGTGTAGCCCGTAGGCTTCACTTGTTAGGTGAAACCTACGGGGGCGCCGAACGATGGATGGGTAGTCCATCAATCGACCATGTCGCCCAGCTCCAGCCCGATGGCGAACCCGCGCTGGCAGTTGATACTGGCATCTTCCGGAAGTGGACTTCCTGCCTTGGCGGCCAGAAGCCCGGCAGCCAGGTCTTCGTATGCGTTCGGCTGTCTGTGCATGCAGTTCACGGCATGTCTCTTGATCGAACCAGCACAGAACGGGCAGGGGACGGTCTTGCGGTGATCAGCATCGGAAGATGCAGGAACCGGAGCCTTCAGCGCTGCCAGGTTCCAGACCAGCCGCTTGAGTTCGAAACGAAGCTGACGGCGTTGACCGCCATGCACTTCGAGGGTGACCCTTCTTTGACGCTTGTGCTCCAGCGAGGCGCTCTCGGCAGACGGAGTGAACCTGTAGGCGTCGGTGATCAACTTCATTTCTCGCAGGTTTTCTCCGATCTTGTTGACCGTTGCTTCAAGCTGCATCATCCGCTCTTTTGGATCGGTGGCGATTCGCATATCTGCCTCCCTTCCTTGGTCGATGTGCGGGATACACTAACCTAGCATTTTTACAGGGTAATTTCAAGTCGTTTCAGGAGTGCGCTACAATACCTCTATGCCCGAATTACCTGAAGTGGAAACAATCCGCATAGGATTAAGCCAAACCTTGATCGGCTTGAAGATTACCGATATTGAAGTGCTGCATCCTAAATCCTTTCAATCGTCGTCTGAATTGACCGATTTGCAGGCGATTGGTGCCACTATTACCAAGTTGGATCGTCGCGGCAAGGTCTTAATTATTGAACTCAATACTGGCTATAGTCTGTTGGTGCATCTTAAAATGACCGGGCAGATGGTACTAATAAGGCCGGAAGGGGGGCGCTATGCCGGCGGTCATCCCACCAAGAGCATGGCCGATGAGCTGCCCGATAAGAGCACAAAGGTAATTTTTAGACTCAGCGATGGTTCAATTTTATACTTCAATGATCAGCGGGTATTCGGCTGGATAAAATTAGTATCCAAGGCCGAAGTACTGCGTGATAGTTTGATTGCCCGACTCGGCCCGGAGCCGCTAACCGAAGCTTTCGAATTGGCGCCTTTTGCGGCGGTTCTAGTCCGACGTGGCGGATCGCCGATTAAAGCCGTTATTCTTGACCAGTCGACGGTGGCGGGGGTCGGTAATATTTATGCCGATGAATCGCTGCATCTGGCTAAAATCCACCCCGCTCGTTTGGCCGGAAGCCTCGCTAAGCCAGAAATAAAACGCCTGTATGAAGCTATAAAAACCATAATTGCGCTTGGCGTGAAGCGGGGGGGTACCAGCTTTACTCATTATGTGAATGCCCTCGGCGGAAAGGGGGATTACTTACACAGCGCCCGGGTTTTCCGCCGCCAAGGGCTAACCTGCCCGGTATGTGAAAGCATTATTATTAAAACGCGCGTAGCCGGAAGGGGAACTCATGTTTGTCCTTCGTGTCAGAGGGCGCCGCAATGATCTTCTTTTTTTATGGGCCCAATAGCTATGAGGCACGTCAGCAAATAGGCAAGCTGGCCCGCGATTATGAGCAAAAATCTGGCAGTAATTTTGGGCTTGAACGTATCGATGGGGCAAAGGCCAAGCCGGATGAACTGCAAGCCGCTTTACAGGCAAGTCCCTTTTTGGCCAATAGCCGCTTGGTGATTATTGAGGATCTCGGTCTTAACAAGGCGCTTGCACCTAAAATCAACGACTTCATTGAGGATATTCCCTCAACCACGATTGGCGTATTTTATGACCCTGCCGTCGATCAGCGAACCACCTATTTTAAAACCCTGAGCAGTAAAGCCCGGACCGTAAAGTTTGAACCGTTACTACCAGCCAAACTGCAAATCTGGGTTTCGCGCCAAGCCAAGGCAGCCGGTGCCGAGATTGAACGCCCCGCCCTAATGAGGATTCTGGAGCTGGCAGGAGAGGATCAATGGAGGTTAAGCAATGAAATTAGCAAGCTGGCCGCATATCGTTCACCGATTACGCTTGAAGCGGTCAATGAACAGGTTGAAGAGGGGAGCAGCGAGACAATCTTTAATTTGGTCGAAGCCATGACGGCCGGTAAAACTACGCAGGCTATGCAGGGGTACCAAAAGCTGCGTCAGGAAGGCCAAAATGAAATTTATATGCTGAGCATGGTTATTTGGCAGTTGCGCAATCTCTTAATCGCAAAAACCGCCGGAACCGTGACATCGGCCCAGTTGGCTAAGGCCGCCAGTATGTCACCGTATGTAGCGGGCAAAATGCTGGCTAAGCGCCACTTATTTGCTGAAGAGTCGTTAAAGCAGGCCTTCCTTGAGGCGGTTGATACTGAATATAAGATCAAATCTGGAGCCGGAGCTGCCGATATCTTGGTAGAGCAGCTAATTTATCGCATTGCTGGGCGAATCAAGAATTAGGAGGAATCTCCGCCGGCCTTAATCTCATTGAGCAGCGCATCAATCTCGGTGCCCATTTCATTTATTTTATTAAGCTCGCCCCGGGCAAGCCAAATATTATCCGGCGTCGTGGCGTAATCGCGCAATAGCTTTACGTGAGCCATTAATTGTTCGCAGGCATCAAGTAGTTTTGCTTGGGCTTCTTCGCCGGGCGTACGTTTGGCTCGGTGTTCGGTCATACTACTTCCTCAGTGGCGGTTGGGCCTACTATTACGCGGCTTTTTTTGACTTAGCTTTAGTGGTTGCCGGTTTTTTAGCAGCGGATGTAGCCTTGATTGTAGTGGTTGCCCTAGCCTTAACGGCAGACTTGGTTTTGACTTTAGCGGTAGGCTTGGCGCCAATGGCGTTAGCTTGCTTTTGCAAGCGGGACTTGCGCCGTCCGGCAGTATTGCGGTGAAGGGTTCCTTTTTTTACGGCGCGATCAATCTCGGAAATAGCGGCCTTTAAGGTCTCAGCTGTAGTTTTTGTATCACCGGTAGCCAGGGCATCGGTAAAAGCGCGCATGTCCTGATGGATTGCTCGTTTAACTTGGAGATTATGGCTTCGGCGCTTGGCCGACTGCTTTACTCGTTTAATTGCTGATTTGATTATTGGCATAACAGATGAGACTATAGCGGAAAAGGAGCGGGCTGTAAAGTAGCGAAACACCTCAGCTATTGACAGATAGGACATTTCTTGATACAATAATAAAATCTGTAGAGCAAGAACGATGGATAAAGAATTAACTCCCAAACAACAGACTTCTGAAGCGATTCGCCAGGCTGATACCATCCTGTTGATGACCGGGCAGCACCCAAATATCGACCAGGTTGCATCAACCATTGCCCTGGCGGCTATTTTGCGTAAGTTTGGTAAAAAAGTCACTACCGTTATCAGTGATGATATTCCTGCGGCTTCCCGTTTCTTGCCAACCCATCTCATTGAGCGCGACTTAGGCGGCATGCGTGATTTCATCGTGCAGGTCGACCTTTCCAATGCCGAGGTAGATAAACTGAAGTATGCAATTGCCGAAGGCAAGCTCAACATCAATATAACGCCATTCTCCGGTGGCTTTAGCCAACGCGACGTTACCTTTACCTACGGCGACCTTCATTTTGACTTGGTAATTGTGCTGGGCGTACTTTCATATAGCCGCATCGATAAGGTATACGTCCAAAATGCCGAGATGATGCGCCATATTCCACTGATCAATATTGATTTTCACCGCATTAATGAACAGTACGGAGCTGTAAATCTGTTGGAAACCTCGGCAGCCAGTCTAGCGGAGATTTTAATTGCCCTGGCCGAATCGCTTCAATCGGGGTTAATTGATGCTGACATTGCCACCACCATGCTCACCGCGCTGTATGCTGCAACCGACCGCTTTACTGCGGTTCATACAACCGCTAAAACCATGACGGTAGCTGCCCAAATGGTAGCTGGCGGTGCCGACCATCAAAAAGTGGTTAAGCACTTATTTGGAAAAGGGGAGCGAGGCGAAAAGCGGTCTACGCCGCCTTCTTCTGCACCATTGTCTAAATCGGCTGATCAGGCTTCTCCCGCCGCATCTGCGCCGCGCCAAACTGCCAGGATTGAGTTGGAGCCGGTTGATCCGCGTCCCACCATTGAAAAGCCCGCTTTACGCCTTCAGCGACTGATTAACCCTGAACCTGGCGTAAGTATGTCTATCCGTTCTGAATCGGCCGCTCAGGCTGCTCCTGCGGATTCTCCAAAGCCGGAAACTCCTAAAGCCGTCGAGCCAGCGCCGGTTGCAGCTCCTGAACCGGCGCCAACCCCTGCCGCTGTTGCGGATCCGACTCCTCAGACTCAACCGAAATCTGAATTGCCGCTTGATGATTTCAAGCCGGCTGCGGAACCTCAGCCTGAACCCTCATTAAAAATTCAATCCGGCATGGAAGATTTGCTTCCGCCTCAGCACATTGAGCTGACGCCGCCCTCGGATGGTAGCGCAACGTCACCGATGAGAACCAACCCCTTGCTTGGCAATACCGGTCCGGAACCCTTAATTAATGCTCCCAACGAACCGCCTAAAGCCCAATCCGGTCCGGCTAAGGCCGCTAACCCTACCAATAATCCGATTTTTGCTCAACGACTCGACGAATTTGAGTATTAAAACCGGGGAAAGTTCGCTAGATCCCAGCGGCCTTCTATTAGTAGATAAGCCCTCTGGGATTAGTTCATTCGATATTATTAGAATCTTGCGTCGCCAAACCGCGGTTCGCAAAATTGGTCACGCCGGAACGCTGGATCCGGCAGCTACCGGTTTGATGCTTATGCTCTTTAATAAGGCCACTAAGCAAGCTGGCCAGCTGTCCGGTTTAAATAAGCGCTACGAGGCTGAGATAACCTTGGGAGCAACCTCGACAACTGGCGACCGGGAAGGGGAGATAATCGCAACGGATCATCGCCGCCCTGCGCTTAGCGAAGTCGCTGCTGCCCTGCATGTCTTTACCGGCTCCGTTACTCAAACCCCTTCAGTCTATTCAGCCATAAAGGTTGAGGGTGTAAGGGCATACAAGCTGGCCCGGGCCGGTAAAAAAGTCATCATGCCGTCGCGCGAGGTAACCATTCACTCTATAAAGCTTGTATCGTATTCCTTTCCCATCATTGGAATTGAAGCCCACGTATCGAGCGGAACCTACATCCGTTCCCTGGCTGCAGATGTTGGTACGTATCTCGGTACCGGCGGATATTTGAGTCGATTGCGGCGTATACAGGTGGGCGCCTTTACGATTGCATCTGCTTATCAGCTTGGCGAAGTTCAGCTATCCACGCTCAAGAAACAACTCGTAACCGCATCCGATTTAACCAAGAGTTAATAGAACCAAGGTATAATAAAAGCATTTTAAACCTCTTCAACACCAAGAAACAGACTTGTTTGTTCGGATAGTGTTCGCTAGCATAGAGGAAGCAGGACATGCCACTACCATTTACGCAAAAAGGAGCTTGTTATGGCCTTAACGGCAACCGATCTTAGCAACATTAAAGTCAGTATTGCCGATGTTGTCCAGCCGCGATTCGAGGAGCTTAATCTACGCTTCGATGAAACCAATAGCCGCCTTAGCCAATTTAGGGCTGATTTCGACAACTTTGCGGCCGCCACCCAGCGCAAGTTTCATACGGCATTTAGCGATATTGCCTTTACTCGAGAAGACCTTCAGGCGGTAAAGGAGATGGTAACCGATCATGGTTTTCGTTTGGCTCGGCTAGAACAGAAGGATGGCCGAAGGGAGTAATTACTGCTTCGGCATATTGCCCTTTCTCCTGTAATTTGGTACCATTACTGCGCAATGCTAAAAAATGATATAAAGCAAAAGGTCATTACCGACCATCAATCGCACAAAAAGGACACCGGTTCGCCGGAGGTTCAAATCGGCATATTTACCAAGCAAATTCAGGAGCTCACCGCGCATCTTCAAACCCATAAAAAGGATGAACACTCACGACGCGGGTTGTTAAAGATGGTGGGCAAGCGCCGTCGGCTGTTGGACTACTTAAGCAAGAATGATGCTGATCGCTACCGGTTAATTGTAAAGAAGCTCGATCTGCGCCGATAGTTTGGTTGCGGCGAGGCGCTTTAAGGGAAAATGAAGCGTCAGGCTGCGCCCAAAGTGGGCGAGGTACATAATTAAGCGCATACGTGACAGAGCTTTGATTCCGATGATAATCGGATTCTTATCCTTGGAACGTATGTGAGAAATGGAGACTATGGCACATCAAGAGATTATCCACCCGTTTGGTGGAAAGGTGCAGCAGTTTGAGACCGAATTTTGTGGCCGTCCACTAACTATTGAAACCGGGAAGATCGGATTTTTGGCCGATGGTGCCGTTACGGTTCGTTACGGCGATACCATGGTGCTGGGAACCGCTGTAATGTCTAACCAGCCGCGCGAGGGGATTGATTTCTTCCCGCTGCTGATTGATTACGAGGAGCGAATGTATGCTTCGGGCAAAATTTCCGGCAGCCGTTTTGTTAAGCGTGAGGGCCGGGCTTCCGAAGCTGCCACGTTAACCTCCCGTTTGATTGACCGTCCGATCCGGCCACTATTTCCTAAAGGCTTCCGCAATGATGTCCAAGGAGTAGCAACAGTACTCAGTGCCGACCTTGTGTATAGCCCGGATATTATCGCCATGATTGCCATCTCCAGTGCTCTTACCATCTCCGGCGCCCCATTCGAAGGTCCGATTGCCGGGGTTCGCGTTGGTCGGATTGACGGCAAACTAGTGGTGTATCCAACTTCAGCCGAAATGACCGTTAG
>DASVGB010000080.1:0-3214 GCA_036379755.1 Candidatus Saccharimonadia bacterium
CGGCCGGCGAGATGAAGCATGGCGCCAACGCCTTAATTGATAAGGACCTGCTAATGATATTTTTGGCATTGAAGAATGAGCTATATGCCAAAACCATGAGCAATCTGCAGGAAGTCCGCGCGCGGGCCGGCACCGTCATTGCTGTTGGAACCGAAGGGGACACGGCCATCAAAAAGCAGGCCGATGATGTACTGTACGTACCTGACGTGTCGCCATGGATCCAGCCGCTGGTGGCCAATATCCCGTTGCAGCTGCTCGCTTATTATATTGCAGTAGAACGGGGGACCGACGTGGATCAGCCTCGAAATCTGGCGAAAAGCGTGACGGTGGAATAATAATTGCTGTCTGGCGACAGGGACACCGATGAGGCATCCCCGCCGCCTAAACTCCGGTGCGCTATGCCGGCGATTGCTGTAGCGGTTGGCTGTCGTTGCCATGCTGGTGGCGCCGGCGACAGAACGCTCTTCCCGTGTGGACTGCTATGACGCCGAGGGCGGCACCGAACCAGCAGGCACCCAGCACAGCTACGCGGTCAAGCGAATCCGCCAACGGCGACATTTCGATGATGTCGGCCTTGCTCGGATAATCGAACAGCTTGGGGTAGGCCATGACGCTGCCGTAGAGCGAGAGGCCCATCACGAAGGAAAAGACGCCCAGCATTCCGAACATCATCGCGCCCTTCAGCCCACCGAGTACACCGTCCCACCACTTGTTCTTCGAGTCCTCGAGGCGCTCGATGACGTAGATGGCAAGCAGTGAAGCGAGAGGCCAGCCCAGCATGAATACCGGGGCCACTCCATGCCAGACCCACACCCCCAATAGGAAAAGGCAGGGGAAAAAAAGCGAAACTTTCACCAGCAGCATGCGGTCACATCCTTAGTAGACTGCGGACGAAAAATATTATGTCTTAAAAGTTTTATTTTGTAAAGGCAAACGCCTCTTGACAGTTCGGTTTTCGTTCGCCATACTAAAACCAAACACTAGCATAAGGAGGTTGCATGGCGGAACCACTCACAAAACGGCAAAAAGAGGTACTGGACTACATCACCCAGTACATCGAAGTTAATGGGTATGCGCCAAGTTACCGCGAGATTGCTGAAGCATTTCATTTAGGCTCGGTTGCAACGGTGGCCGACCACGTTGAAACCTTAGTGACAAAAGGCCTGCTTAAAAAGGGCGACAACTCGGCCCGCTCCTTGCAGCTGGTTCAAGAAGAGGATTTTCATGACGACCATTTTGTGGGGCTTCCGATTCTTGGCATGATTGCTGCTGGGCAGCCAATTCAAACCATGACCGGTCATGCCGAAACCTTAGAGGTGCCACAGTTTATGGTGGGGAGCAAGAACTCCTATGTGCTGCAAGTTAAGGGTGACTCAATGATTGAAGAAGGTATTTTTGAAGGCGACTACGTGGTTATTCAAGAAAAAGAGGTTCCTTCAAACGGCGATATGGTAGTCGCGCTGGTTAACAACGAAGAGGCCACCCTAAAGCGTTATTACAAGGAAAAAGGGCATACCCGTCTGCAGCCATCAAATGATGCGTATGACCCGATTATCGTGCCAGCTTCCACCCCATTGAAAATTCAAGGAGTATGCATTGGGGTCATCCGCAAATACTAACAATCAAACTACTCAGCCTGCTGTAAATAAGCGTCAGCTTCGTCGAATGTTCCGGCAGTATCTTTTCTCTTATACGTTTGAACCGCTGTCTCGGCCTAAAGAGAACGCGGCTAAGCCAAAAGATCAGTTGACCAGGTAGAGCCGGGAATCGTATACTGTCGAAGTACTTACGCGATCCGGCGTAGCTCAGTGGTAGAGCAGTTGACTGTTAATCAATTGGTCGCAGGTTCGAATCCTGCCGCCGGTGCCATTGCACTAATGCTTAAACATCAGCTTACTGTTGCCTTTTTAAGTTCGTCCATCATCACGGAGCCAAAATACTTCAGGCCCCTGTGAACATGTCTATAGATTTACAGACTTGAACTTGCTTACATAAGGGTGGACAGTTGCAGGGTCGCCAGCGCCCGCTTTTGAGTTCCCGCAGATCTGTCCGCAGCAGCAATAATTTAAGTTGATTGGGGTATGTATATGGCTGAAGGAATATGTGACATTTGCAAGAGGCGGCCAGCCACTCACCGAGTTCGGGTTAGCCAAAATGGACGCGAATCCGAGATGGAATTATGTAATATCGATTACGCTAGGTTGCGACAGCAACAGTCGATGGCCTCACCATTTGAATCACTGTTTTCCGGATCGGAAAGCCCCTTTGATTTATTAGCTGAGGATTTTCCTCAATTTGCCTCCCAAATGGGCTATCTGCTGCCCCGTGATCGTGAAGCGACCAACATTGAGGAGTTTATCTCTGACCATACCAAAGAGTTAATCCAGAAAGCCGCCGAAACTGCAGTAGCCTTTGGCCGAGATGAGGTCGATACCGAGCATCTGTTGTATGCGCTTGTGGACAGTGATATAGCCAGTGAGATTTTTCGCCAGGTAAAAATCGACCCAAAAGAGTTAAAGAACTATATCGATAAGAATGCGCCCAAAGGAGAGCAGCGTGAGGGTCGGCAAGAGCTTACCGTTTCACCTCGGGTTAAGAGCGTGCTTGATCGAGCTTTTGGTATCGCCCAAGAGATGGGCCACAGCTATATCGGCCCGGAGCACCTGCTTGTGAGCCTGGCTTCAGAAGAGGAAGGACTAGCCGGTGATATGCTACGAAAGTATGGATTGACACCTGAGGCGATTCGCCAGCAGACTATAAAAGTGGTTGGTCGAGGAGCTAAAGAGGGACGAGTTGAGAGTCAATCGACGACCCCGCAGCTTGATAAATATTCCCGTGATCTTTCTCAGTTGGCGAAGCAAGGCAAACTGGATCCAGTGATTGGGCGGGCCGGCGAGATTGAAAATACTATTGAGATCCTTTCCCGACGCACTAAGAACAACCCTGCTTTAATTGGTGAGCCAGGGGTTGGCAAGACTGCAATCGTGGAAGGGTTGGCTCAGCGCATACAAAACGGTAAAGTTCCGCAAGTTTTGCAGGATAAACGGGTACTAGAGGTTAACTTGAACTCAATAGTGGCCGGTTCAAAGTACCGTGGCGAATTTGAAGAGCGCCTAAAGGCAGTCCTGGATGAGATCATTGAGCATCAGGATGAATTGATTATCTTTATTGATGAACTGCATACGATAGTAGGGACGGGTCAGGGAGGAGCCGA
>DASVGB010000081.1:0-7212 GCA_036379755.1 Candidatus Saccharimonadia bacterium
TTTTTATGCTGTGCTAGTCGCCGGAGCAGCAAGTATTATTGCCGGCTTAACGTCGCTTTAACTTCGGCCGCTAAGCTAGGATTCCACATCGCGCCGGTGGCCGACTGCACAATGTCGGCACCGGCATCCCGATATTCCTGAAAGTCAGCCGCCGACATCACACCGCCGACACCAATAATCTTGTATTCCATAGCATATTTTTCGCGGATTGCTTTTAATTTGCGGCTCATATCCAGTCCGGCCCACTTAATGCTGGCACCGCACACCCCGCTCTTTAGCCGGTTTGGTCCAGGCAGCGCCTGATTGCCATTTTCATCCACGATCGGTGCCGGAATAGTATTTATCGAGGAAATTCCGGCAATATAGGGTACCGCCTCTTGCACAATTTGCTCCAATAGCTCCTGTTGCTCTGGAGCATAATCCCCTATTTTGATGATTAAGGGTGTATTACCAATCCGCTCCTTAACACCCTGAACAATATCGATCACCGAGTCTGGGCTATAGCAAAGGATACCTTCGGTTGCGACGTTAGGACATGACAGGTTGGCTTCAATTACCTTTGCGCCGCCATCAACCGCTAATCCAGCCGTATAAGCAAAATCCTTTAGATAGTCTTCTTGGCTGAACCCTTTTTGAATTGTACCCACAATCCCCATGATCATAAGCTGACCTTTCCCCTGGTAGCTCAACGCTTTCTTCATGTCCTCGACCCAATAATCTGGTCCTTTCGAGGGCATCCCAAACGAATTGGTTATCGAAAACTCTTCAACCGGCCTTGAGGTTGAAGTTTGACCGAGCAGCGGCTTGGCAGCCTTTTCCGGCGTTAGGTCACCGTCGACATCAACATATAAGATCTGCGGGAATGTATTAACTGCAAATGGCACACTGCGCTGAGTTTTGTAGACAACCGCGTCAAAACCGCGCTCAAAGGCATCTTTTACATAGTTGCTATTAAGCAACGGGCCTGCCGGAATACCAAATGGTGAATAGAGCTTATGTCCAAACGCTTCATATAGCGGTTCCCCTTCATTTCGGTAAGGCTCTACCGGGTCGCCAAACGGGCCTTGAATAAAATTGTCTTCGTACGTCTTAGCCGGGTCATACAGCGAGGTGATGAGCTTGGTCAATCTTTTGCTCCTATCTGCTATCTATACTAAAGTAAAGCTATGGAATTTAAAACCAAGCTGAGCTCTGCGGTGCAGCAGAATGACACATTGCTGTGCGTCGGTCTCGACCCTGTCCGCGACAACCTTCCCGATCATTTAAAAAATCATGGAAATGCTTTTTTTACTTTTAATAAAGCCATTATTGATGCTACGGCCGATCTTATTTGCGCTTTTAAGCCCAACTCCGCGTTTTATGAAGCTGAGGGCGCTGACGGCATCAGTCAGCTGCATGACACCTGCCGGTACATCACCGACAACCACCCACACATACCAATTATCCTTGACTTCAAGCGCGCTGACATTGGCAGCACCAACCAAGCCTATTCCAAGTTTGCGTTTGATTATCTGGGGGTGGACGCCATTACCGTTCACCCCTATCTTGGCCGCGACGCCATTCAACCCTTCCTGGACTATAAAGACAAGGGAATAATGATTCTGGTTCGAACCTCTAACCCGGGATCGGGAGAGTTTCAAAACTTAGAAGTAGACGGCGTGAAGCTGTATCTTAAAGTTGCTAAAGCCGTCCAAGATAGCTGGAATGCTAATCAGAATTGCCAGCTGGTAATTGGTGCCACTTATCCGGAAGAATTGGCTGAGATTCGCAAGCTGGTTGGCGATGACATGATTTTCCTGGTACCTGGTATTGGAGCTCAAGGAGGTCAGACCGATCTGTTACGTGGCGGATTCACCAAAAACGGCGACGGACTTATTATCAGTTCATCTCGCGAAACCATTTATGCCTCAGGCGGCGAGAATTTTGCAGATGCTGCACGCGCCAAAGCCACCGAACTGCGCGACCAAATTAACTCATATCGCTAAGTTAATACTCGACGCGTTGGATACTCGGGGTGCTCATCCGCAAATTCATCGCCATGACCAACATCGATTACCATCGGGACCTGCTTGGCACAAAGCTCACAATCTGGTTCCTCCCAAGCATCATAGGAAAAAGTAGCAAGATTGAAAAACTTTTCAACACCGAGGGCTTCAGCACTGACGCCACGATTGGCAATCACCGACCCCACGCCCACCACTTCACCACCCACCTCTCTGACAAGATCAACAACTTGTTTTATTGAATACATCGTATTGATAATATCTTCCAGCACCAGCACCTTGCGGCCCTTAACAGCAAGGGGAAATCCAGCCCGACCAAGAATGAAACCCGTGGGCTTAGCTTTATCGGCCCATACACCGAGCACCTCTCCGCCGGTCATGTTTTCAAGATGGTAAGGGCCCCACTGGGATAAAGGGATCCCCCCTGTCGCCGGCACAATCACCGTTTGAACGCCATCATTCTTGAAATTGGCAACGATCGCTTCGGTCATCCGGGAGAGCAGGTTGGGAAAAGGTAGAACCGGGTCAATGTTACAGTAACCATTGATATGTTTGCCACTGGTTCCCTTAAAATGGTAGCCATCTTCGGGAGCATACAATGAGCCCTTATCTTTTAAAGCCTGGAGGGCCTCAGCTTCGGTCATTAATTCGCTCATGATTGCTCCTTTTGAATGTACTCTACCACCTCGTTTGGAGTTTCGGCAAAACGTAGGGCTTGTTTACCAGGTAAGTGCTTTTTCAGCTGTTTTCTCTTATTGCACATTTTTAACATTATGAGACAAAGGTGCGTTAAGAAAAACGGCCAGAAAAACAATCATTTTCCGGGCGATGCATCAATGCGCTATAATCAAGAAAATGAATACTAAACCATCGAAACATCTTTCAAACAAGTTAACCACCCGGCTGGCGGAATTGGTGCATGCCCATACACTATCCACCCAGCCCGATATTAATAAGGTAGAGTTGGAAAGAATCGCTTCGAATCTGAAGACGGCTGGGATGCGCTGTACCATTGGTGAAAATGGTGGCTACCCTCACTTATACGCGTACTTTCAACCTGCCGACCAAACAGAAGTCTGGTTAAGCGCCCATCTTGATGTTGTTGAAGGTAGCGAAGATCAGTTCAACCTTAAAAAAGCCGATGGCAAGTTGTTTGGCCGGGGTGTCTATGATATGAAATTTGCTATTCCCGTTTACGAAGCCGTGGCCCAGCATTTTAGTAAAGCTAAACCTGCTATGGGCATCATTATTACTACCGACGAAGAGGTTAGCGGGCTCTATGGTAGTAGCCACTTGGCAAAAAAACTGGATCTGAAAGGAAAGACGATTATTCTGCCTGATGGCGGCGGTCCATGGATGATCGAACGTTCAGCTAAGGGCGCGTTATGGGTGCATCTTGAAGCTCAAGGTACTCCAGCCCACGCCGCCCGGCCGCAACAAGGAGTGAATGCGATTGAGCTGGTCATGAAGGCGGTAGCAGAGATTCGCTATGCACTCGCTGCTGGCAGCGGACACCAGCCTTCCGATACAACCGTCAATCTAGGTAAAGTTGTCGGCGGAGAAGCCATAAATAAAGTGCCGGCCCGAGCACATGCTGATATTGATATCCGATTTGCGCCCCCGCTATCACTGGAAGACGTTAAGGCCACGATCGTACGAACCGAAAGCACACATCCCGAGGTCATTATTACCTTTGGTCCAGAGGCGCAAGCGCTTTCTGCTAATATTGTGCACCCGGATACGAAGCTCTTACAAAGCATTATGTGCCAGTGTGTTGGTAAGGAAGTCGAATATGCCGACTCGTTAGGCGGTTCGGAAGCCCGCTATTACGCCGCGGCCGGAGCTCACCCTATTGTTTTTTATCCGGGCGGCGGCGGGCTTCACACCGACAGCGAATACATTTATGAAGAAAGTTTGGAGCAGTGCTATGACTGCATTCGCCAGTTTGTAGAAGCTCGCTGCGCCCGGCCTTAAGCTTTAGCGGCAGTTTGCTTGCCAATAATTTCCTGGGCAACGTTCGGCGGCACTTCGGCGTAGTGGTAGAACTCCATGGTATTGGAGCCTCGCCCTTGCGTCATTGAACGCAATGTGGTGGTATAGCCAAACATTTCCGAAAGCGGGACAAACGCATCCACCACCTTAGCGCTTCCCCGGTCATCCATTTTTTCAATCCGACCGCGCTTGGAGTTAAGATCACCAATAATATCGCCCATATACTCTTCCGGCACTACCACTTCAACTTTCATAATTGGCTCTAAGATAATTGGGTCGGCTTTTTTAGCAACCTCTTGGAAGGCAATCGAGCCAGCAATTTTAAAGGCCATTTCACTGGAGTCGACGTCATGATACGAACCGTCGTACAGCTTAGCCTTCACGTCAACGACCGGATAACCGGCCAGTACACCATTTTGCATTGCCTCTTTAATGCCTTCATCCACTGGTTTAATGTATTCGCGGGGAATGACACCGCCGACGATGGCGTTATCAAATTCATAGCCGGTGCCGGGCTCCTGGGGGGTCAGCTCCAGCCAGACATCGCCATACTGGCCACGCCCGCCGGACTGGCGCACAAACTTGCCCTGTCCTTTGGCGGTCTTTTTGATGGTTTCACGATACGCCACTTGCGGCCGGCCAACATTGGCTTCCACCTTAAACTCACGCTTCATCCGGTCAACAATAATGTCTAGGTGCAGCTCGCCCATACCGGCGATTAAGGTTTGGCCGGTTTCGTGATTGCTGGAAATCCGGAAGGTCGGATCTTCTTCGGCTAAACGCTGCAAGGCTATGCCCATTTTTTCTTGGTCGGCTTTGGTTTTCGGTTCGATGGCAATTTGAATGACCGGCTCGGGGAAGGTAATCGACTCCAAGATAATCGGTTGCTTTTCGTCGCTCAAGGTATGACCGGTTGTCGTACCTTTCAGGCCAACAGCTGCAGCAATTTCGCCGGCGTACACCTTTTGAACTTCCTCACGGCTGTTAGCATGCATTCGCAGTATGCGGCCAATACGCTCCTTTTGGCCGGTACTGGAATTTAGGACATATGATCCCGATTCAAGGCTACCGGAATAAACCCGGAAGAAAGCCAGTTTACCAACAAACGGATCGGCGGCTATTTTGAAAGCTAGAGCTGAAAATGGTTCATCGTCGCTTGGTTTGCGCACAATGTCTTCACCGGTTTTGGGATCTACGCCAACCAACGGAGGAACATCGAGCGGACTTGGCAAATAATCGACTACTGCATCAAGCAGTTTTTCAACAATAACCCCGCGACCATCACCGCCTGACACCACATAAAAGGTACCGGAAAGCACGCTTTTACGGATGGCGCCTTTGATTTCGTCGACGGTCAGTTCGGTGCCTTCAAGGTATTTTTCAAACAAAACATCATCAGCTTCAACAGCGGCCTCAATCAGCTCTTGCCGGTACTCCGCTGCCTTATCTTTCATGTCGTCAGGGACATCGGTTTCGGTTAATTCTTTATCGGTGTAGTCCTTGTAGGTGTAGGCCTTCATCGCAACCAAATCAATAATGCCGTTAATCGTTTGTTCAAAACCAATCGGCAGATGAATTGGATAGGCCCGCTTGCTTAAACGTTCGTGAATGCTGTCCAGGCTCTTATAAAAATCACCGCCGGTCTGATTAATTTTGTTGATGAAGCAAATCCGCGGCACACCATACTTATCGGCCTGACGCCATACCGTTTCACTCTGTGGTTCCACGCCCATCTTCCCATCGAAAACGGTAACTGCGCCATCTAAAACACGCAAGGAGCGTTCTACTTCTACGGTAAAATCGATGTGGCCGGGGGTATCAATAATGTTAATCCGGGTATCATCCCAAAAACAGGTTGTGGCGGCCGAAGTAATGGTAATTCCGCGCTCGCGCTCCTGCTCCATCCAGTCCATGGTGGCCTCGCCCTGATGGACTTCGCCGATCTTGTGAGTCTTGCCGGTTCGATATAAAATTCCTTCGGTCGTGGTGGTCTTCCCGGCATCAATATGAGCAATAATGCCAATGTTACGGGTCTTCTCTAAGCTATATTCGCGAGCCATAAACTACACTAATTCCTTTCCACTATTGTCGGCTAAAATTAAGACAAAATAAAAAGCGTCGGCTAGACGCCTGCTTCACGTTAATTGTACTAACAATACGAACAGATTACAATACCGCCCAAAACCGCTATCAACTGCTCAAAGCTATCTAAATCGTACCTCCTCACTAACTCTTGGACTTACGTTCCCAGCATTGTCGAAGGCCTGGACTCCAATTGTATGCCAACCACGAGAATATCGTCTGACATCAATAATGCAGGAATAAGGATCACTTACCTCAGTATTGGTAAGTCTACCATCAAGATAAAATTCAACTTTTGCAATACCGGAGGAATCGGTAGCGGTAGCCCTGCAATTGCCATTGTCCTCATTAAGAGTGCCCCTAACCGTGTCCCCAGGCGCAGGAACCACCCAGGCAACGCTTGGAGGTGTTACGTCTGCAGATGTTGTTCCCGCTGTACTCACACTCACTGCGACGGTCTTAGGGCTTTTGTTTCCAGCGTTATCCACAGCCTCGACGGTATAGCTGTAGGTAGTGCTAGGACTCAAACCACTAGCATCCCCGTAGCTGGTGGCGGTAAGCGGGATTGTGTTATGGGGAGTTGTAGACCCATTACGATAGATGTTGTAGCCTCGCAGTCCGCTGCCGCCGGTATCGGAACTGGGAGACCATACAAGGTTGATTTGCGAGGAAGAAACAGCGGTAGCGGTTACGTTGGTGGGAATTGTGGGGGCAGTAGTGTCAACAGGAACGTTTATGGTGGTGGCATAAGCCGGAGAAGTCGTGGTGCTGGTAAGTCCGGCGTTATCAACTGAACGTACCGTGTAACTAAGAGAGCCTGTCGGTACGTTGATGTCGGTATAGCTAGTCCCTGCCACCAAAGGACTAATTACCATGGTACCCCGGTAAACATAGTAGCCTTTAACACCCGACGCATTAGTAATAACATCACTGGCAGCTGGCCAACTAAGGGTTACTTTTGCTGCCGTAGAAGATGTAGGCTGGGTAGTAGCACCGCTCAAGCTTGTTGGTGGATTGGGTGGCGTTGTGTCAAGGTTGGCAACCGTAAAGGTACTGCTGCTGATACTAGCTAAATCGGAGGTGTTGCCTGCTACGTCGCGAGCCACTGCACTAATGGTATGACTGCCGTCATTCA
>DASVGB010000082.1:0-5668 GCA_036379755.1 Candidatus Saccharimonadia bacterium
CACGGGCGGTTTGCTGGCCCACGTGGCGTATGCCCAGTGCGTAAATGAAACGATCAAAACTTACCCGCTTCCGGCTTTGGATTGATGCGACCAATTTATGCGCCGATATATCAGCAAAACGCTCAAGCGTAAGCACATCGTCAACGCTTACGCTAAAGAGATCGGCTGCATCTTGAATTACCTTGGCATCGAGCAGCGAATCAACACTTTTTTCACCGACGCCTTCAATATCAAATGCATCCTTGCTGGCAAAATGAATGATCCGCCCGCGCTCAAGCGCCGGACAGTCAAAGTTTATGCAGCGCCAAATTGCCTCATGCGGTTCTTTAAAAAGAATTTGGTTGCATACCGGGCAGCGGGTTGGCATGACGAAAGCGGTTTCATTGCCAGTTCGTAGCTTTGGCAAACTTTGCACAACTTCAGGTATGATATCGCCGGCTTTTTGCACGACCACCGTATCGCCAACACGAATATCCTTGCGTGCGACCTCACCGGCATTGTGCAGGGTCGCCATTTGAACCGTTGATCCGGCAATAAGGACCGGCTCCAAAACCGCAAAAGGGGTGGCGGCACCGGTCCGGCCAAGGCTCACCATAATATTTTTTAGCTTCGTGGTAGCCTGCTCCGCCGGGAATTTATATGCCGCAGACCCCCGGGGTGCCTTACCAACCACACCAAGCGCTCGGTACACCGAGCTGGTGTTCACGGTAAGCACCACGCCATCGGTGCCATAAGGAAGATATTTGCGCTTCTCCTCCCATTCCGCTGTGTATTGCATAATGCCTTCCACCCCTTGGACCGTTTGGGCATTGGGGTCGAGTCGGAATCCAAGTTGGGCCGCCAGCAAATGTTCCCTTTCATGAGTGTCTACCGAATCTGGCGGAGTGGCAATGCCATACACATGAAAACTTAACTGCCGCTCATCAACCAACTTCGGATCGAGTTGGCGAATCGTACCGGCCGCTGTGTTGCGGGGGTTTGCGAATAATGGTTTTCCATCACGTTCTCTTTCAGTATTTAAGCGCTGAAAAACCTCCTTATACATTAAAACCTCGCCGCGAACCTCAAACCTGCCGCGATAAACTTCAGCTGGCACATCTGCCGCAGCACGCAAACGCAGCGGAACGGTATTAATGGTGCGTAGATTAGCGGTTACGTCCTCCCCAAGCCGCCCATCGCCTCGGGTAAGCCCTTGGATAAAAATCCCGTCTTCGTAGATGAGCGAGGCGGCTAAACCATCCATTTTTATCTCGGCATATACATTCCCATCGAACTCTGGAGCCTGCTTGCTAGTGCGCGCCAGCCAGGCTTCAACTTCGGACCTATCAAAAAGATCATTTAAGCTCAGCATCGGAATTTGATGCGGCGCCGGTGTAAACTGCGCACTCGGCTTTCCGGCAACGCGCTGCGTAGGCGAATCAGGGGTTATGAGATCAGGAAACTCTTGCTCAAGCTGGCTAAGTTCGTGCTTTAAACTGTCGGCCGCAGCCTCCGGCATCGTCGATGTGTCTAAAACATGGTAATGGTAGCGGTAGTCATTTATTTGCTCGCGCAGCTTATCGATCCGCTGGCTTGCTTCCGTGCGATTCACCGGCGCATGTTCCGAAGATAGCGATAGAGATATAAGTTGCTAATAGGAACAACCAGCAATGTAGCCGTTAATTGAAGAAGCGGCTCCCAAATTGGCCATTGCGTGAGATTCTGTAAAAAGAGGAACCCAATAAGCGGCACTGCCATCAGCCCCAGCAAAAACAGGGTAAGCGCTGCCAAATAACCAAGCGTTTTCCAGGTACGACCAGCGGTTAGCCTCCATGAAGCCCTTACCGCCTCAAGCGGGCCAATTTCCGACTCGAACACCAAGTAAAGTGCCCACATGCTTTTGGGCAGCAACCATAAGCTAGGCAGGGCGATGATGATGGCCAGTCCGACAAGTAAGCCCAGTTCGGCCGATCCAAGCTGGGCATTCGGGGCAATGACGCCGGCGGCAACAATAAATAATCCTAACAGAAAAAAGAGAAGCGTCAGAACCAATACAACTGAAGCTAAAAAAAGCCGGAGAAACGCCTGCGAGCTTTGATAATATATCGTGCGAACATTCGGCAGCTCTTCGCCCTTAATAACCTTAATGATGGCATAAATAATCGCTGTATTCATAATCAGTTGAGCAAAACTTACATAAGCCGCCGCCGTGGTGTCGCTTGAAGTCTCCACTATCTTAAAAGTCGTTAGCAGAGCTACCGGCAAACTCACAACCAACACGACCCCGACCAGCAACGTCCAGTGTTGTCGATAATCGCGTAAAGCTTGCTTAAATAATCGCCACGGGGATTCTTGCGCTTTAGCCACTTAGACCTTGTCTCCCATTTCCCGCAGCCGCTTAATGCGCTCCGCAGCCGGCGGATGGGTGCTAAAAAGGGATGCCATAAAAGACCCTACTGATGGCAATGGATTCGAAAAGTACATGTGCGCATTAGCGGTTGAGGCGTGAGCCAGCGGTTGTTGCTCTGATGCCGCCGAAATTTTTTCCAAAGCTCTGGCCAATCCCTCCGGATAACGCGTTAACAGCGCCCCGGACGCATCGGCTAAATACTCGCGCTTGCGGGAAACCGCCAGTTGCAGCAATCCAGCGATAAGCGGAGCCAGCAATGATGCTACAATCGCCACAATCGCTAGTATCGGATTACCTCCTTCACGGCGGCCGCCCCCACCCCAACTCATATGCAAAAAGAAGTTGCTGACAAGTGATATAACCGTTACCAGCACCATTACAATCGCCATAAAACGAATATCGTAGTTGCCAACGTGGCTCATTTCATGAGCTAAAACCCCTTCAAGCTCTTCCTTATCAAGAAGCTGGAGTAGTCCTGAAGTTACCGCCACCACGGCATTCTTGGGGTTGCGGCCGGTAGCGAATGCATTGGGAGATGGATCATCGATAATATAAACTTTTGGCATTGGAAGCCCGGCTGTAATCGATAAATTTTCAACCAACCGGTACAGCTCCGGAGCATCTTTCTTGGCAACCGGACGGGCACCAGCTATGGCCAGGGCGATGCTAGCCGAAAACCGGTAGCTAATAAGAGCGTAAACCAGTGCAAAAATACTAACTCCAAGAAATATTCCCGGTTGATTGGTCGCTAAACTGTAGCTATAGCCCAAAACCGAAATCAGAATCACAAAAGCAGTAACTAAGAGAATCGACTTACGTTTATTTGAAGCAATCTGGGAATACAATGGTTAACCCTCGTTATGGCGCGACGACGGCTGAGTCGGGTCAATACTTATAACCGGCTGGCTGCCAACACTATCAACTTTCAGTGATGCCACCTCAGGTATATGATGATGTGTTTCCCTATGGTTCTGATGATGATCTTCATGATGTTCTTCATGCTCAGAATGCTCGTCTGACTCCTCGGAATGATGGTCTTCGTGCTCTGACTCGCGCTCGCCAAAACGATCCGAACGCATCCGTTCAAGCAAGTTACGTAATAATTCTTCGGTGCTGCCGGTATCAATACCGGGATAAATTTTATGCACAAGCTCAAGCTCCGCCATCAACTTAATTGATGGATCAAGGTTGGCGGGGCGGTTAGCCTGCAAGTCAGCTGCAACGGTTGCTGGAATGTCCACAACCGCTTGGCGTAGATGCCAAACCAGAACATTGGTGTCGACATCACTAAACCGCTCGCACAGCTGCACTAGCTGTTTCGATAGCTCAAGCGAATCCTTCCAGGAGTAGGCTTTGGTAATGTCATCCATGCTCGAGTATCCGCCTCCTTAAAACTGAACAGCTACCGGCTTTTCAATTTCTGTTTGATTGTCCGCCTCAAAGAATTCACGATCCTTAAAGCCCATCATGCCTCCAACCATATTGGTTGGAAAAACCTGAAGTTTGGTATTAAAGTCGCGAACGTTGCCATTGTAGAAACGCCGAGCCGCCTGAATTTTATCCTCGGTGTCTACCAGTTCCTCCGACAGCTGCTGAAAGTTTTGACTTGCCTTTAAATCTGGATAGGCCTCACTAACGGCAAACAAGCTTTTAAGCGTTTCGGCTAGCATATTCTCAGCTTGGGCTTTTTCATGAACCGAGGTAGCTCCCATCGCTGCGCTGCGCGCCGTGGTGACATCTTGAAACACTTTTGACTCATGGGTGGCATACCCCTTCACACTCGTTACCAAGTTCGGAATAAGATCATACCGGCGTTTTAATTGGACATTAATATCGCTCCAGGATTCATCAACACGGTTTTTTGAGCTTACTAAGCCGTTATAAATTACGATCAGGGCTATTGCTATAACCGCAATGACGCCGAGTACTATCCAGAGTTCCATCAAAATTATCCTTTATTTTAGCTTTTATTATAGCAGTTTTCGGCACTTTTGGCAGTGTGAAGCACTAACTTTACTCCAATGGTGGGAGAGGAGGGACTCGAACCCTCAAGCCTTATTAAGGCAGCGGATTTTAAGTCCGCCGTGTATACCATTCCACCACTCTCCCTGGAGGCACCGACCGGAATTGAACCGGTGTACAAGGTTTTGCAGACCTCTGCGTAACCACTCCGCCACGGTGCCAAGCCTCCAAATTATACATGGCTACCTGTTGGCTGTCAGCATAAGGGTATTCCGACCTTCCAGATTGGAGCCCAATCCGTCTATGGTATAAATTAAGGACGCTCCAAGGACCGACGAAAGGAGATCCATGTCGCAAAAGCGGTTCGAACGGGTCACAGGGGCAGCCATCGGAGCAATCGCATGGTTCGCTCTTACCTATCCCGAAGCCACTACCAACCACAACATGATCGACATCGACCATCCGTTCTGGAAGTTCACCTTCCCAGAGCGGGGCTACGTCATCATCCTCGAGGTTGACCGGGATGACAATCCCACTAACCTCCTGTGTCGTACGCGGTTCCACCAGCCGGGAGGCAGAAATCGGCACAGCCTCCCACTGAGGGATCCCATCAGAGAGGTGTATGTCTTCACCGACGCGCAGATGGTCTTCTCGGAAGAGCATGGTCTCAGCGTGAGACAGCTCCAAGAGATCGTTCAACGGACCATGCGGCAGGCCGTCGAAGCCGCTGAAGCAGCGGTCGCCGATGTGTCAGGTGAAGCCATTCCTGACGCTGCAGTCTCCGTTCGCGGAACGGAGTAGCCATGGCCGACTGGCAAGATCCCAAGGCCGCGCTCTCATCTCTTGAGGGCGCGGCTCTGGGAGCCACACTGACAGCACTTATAGGTATCTCTTGGTAGCATAACCGTTCTAAAGTATACTTTTCTTGTGAAGCTGCATAGAAAGCTCAATCGAATTGCGACGGCTCGACGTTTTAATATCAAGATGCTCATTGTTTTTATCATACTGGCATCCGTGGGTGGCGTGTATGTGGTATATCGTTCTAACGCGGCTACCTATGGACACAACCCCTACATGTACGCCACAGCTGTTGACGTTCGAACCGGGGCGACGGTTCCAAATGTTGATATTCGTGTTAGATCAACAGATGATCAACGCTATTGCATCACCCCCTACACACCTACCGACGGAGGCGGCCATACCTACTTTTGGAGTTGTCAGCTTGGAGGAGTAGATGGAGCCGGGCGCGTCTTTGACCACTATTATGTCTATTACGCCGCTGCCCCGCCCGGCTATCAAATTGCCGATCATGTTGGC
>DASVGB010000083.1:0-3493 GCA_036379755.1 Candidatus Saccharimonadia bacterium
TTTTGCCGTAGATTAAACGGTGGGCCTCGTAGACCATCAATTTGAGAAAAAGGCGGATTCTGCCGTCCTTCTCATAGCGGCGTACCGATACTTTAAACGAGGTATCGGTAATAAATTTAAAACTGGCTCCTGCGGCGGCGCAGCGAGTAATATAATCAAAATCTTCGCTCATAACCCGCGGGTCAAAACCGCTGACCTTATGATGGATATCACGGCGGATCAGTATGCACCCGCCCGGTGCCAGAGGGTATGATGTTCGCTCAAATAATTTCATGTAGCGGAAATGCAGCCAGGCTCCAAAATGATCAAGTTTTTTGTGGCTGTCAGCGGTAAATTTTGATGATGCCGCATCAACTTCATGTTTGCGAGCCGCTTCTAAAAAGGTTGTCAGAAAATTAGGAGTTACGGTTACATCGGCATCCATAAACAACAGCCAGTCCGACACGGCATGGTCGGCACCAATATTCCGCGCATTCGCTACGCCCTTAGGGGCATGCTCGATAATTGTTAACGGTAGGCTCTGCCGAAAAGGTTTTACCACTTTAAGGGTTTTATCAATAGAGTCGGCATCCATGAGGATTACTTCAAAATCGTTGTGGGTCTGCCGTTCAAGATCACATAACAGTTTGGCAACGTAGTGCTCTTCATTTAAACATGGAATAATAATCGATACTTTCACAGTAACCTCGCCTGAATCGTTAGAGCTATGCTTTACACTATAGTAATGCTAAACGCCACGGCGACTCAAGCCGGTTTACCATTGATACGTTATAATTATGGTCATGGTGTTACGGGCTCGACCCAAAGTTTTAATTATGACGGCTTCTGCTGGAGGCGGTCACGTAGCTGCAGCCAAAGCCCTGGAGGCAGGTTTTAAACAAGTCTATGGCTCAACCTATGCCGTAGAGGTGTGCGATGTGTTTACGGATCCGCGTCTTAAGTTGCTGTTGCCGATTGATCGATTGGCAGTTCCGGCCTATTCAAACAGCGTTAAAATTTTTCGGTCTTACCCTTATAAACTGTTTTTCAACTTTTCAAATGCCACTCCTGGCATAATGAACCGATTTTTTTCCTCGGTGTTCAGAGACCGGGTTCGCGACTTTCTCCAGGATGTGGATCCCGACGTTATTATTTCAACCTATCCGATTATCAGTTACGCTACCGGGCGAATTTTAGATGAAGGCTGGCCCAAGCCCGTCCCGATTATCAGTCTGGTAACCGATTCCGGCGACGTACACCGGCTGTGGCTGGGGGGTGCCGATGACGCGATATTAGTTTCAACCCGCGATACAATTCAATTTGCAGTTAAGAATGGCGTGGCTCGGGATAAACTCTATTTTCTTGGTTTTCCGGTTGATGCGGCTTACAATAACCTGCCCTCAAAACAGGCGGCGAGGCAAAAGTTAGGGCTCAATACCGACAAACTAACGTTTGTGCTCAGTGGCGGAGGCCTAGGGTTGTCGGCTAACTTGTACCAGCTTGCCAAGCTATTAAGTCAAAAAAAACTGGATGGCCAATTTATTTTTGTGGCCGGGCAGAACACAGACCTTTACCAGCGCTTGCAGGATTTAGATTATGCCAGCCCAACAAAGGTTTTTGGATACGTTGATACCATGCCCGAATTGGTTGCGGCGGCCGATGTGATGGTTGGGAAGGCGGGCTGGATTACCCTCAATGAAGCGATGATTGCGGCTAAGCCGACTATTATTATTGACATTATCAAAGGGCAGGAAGAGTCAAATGCGGCATTTGTAGAGCGCCACGGCATCGGCATTATTTGTCAGAAACCGTCGCTAGCCTATCGGGCGATTGTCAATTTGATTAAAGAACCTCAGCAGGTGAAGGTTTATCAACGGCGGTTGCGTAAGCTTAGGCTGGAGCCGGAAGCCAGTCTAACCATTCCGCGCTTTGTTGTTGAGCGGTTTATTGAGGAGTATCCAAAAGCGGTTTATCACCAACTCACCATTCATGGCCGACGGGTAAACTACGCGGTACTAAATCCTAAGGCTAAACAAACAATAGTAATGATCCATGGCATGCGCGGTAACAATCGCGGCTTGCTCAAGCTGGCGCAGCAGTTTTCGGGCTACCGAGTTATAATTCCTGATCTTCCGGGCTACGGGGCATCCGAAACATTATCGGTGGCGCACAGTTTGGATAACTACGCCAACTTTTTAGAGGCGTTCTGCGCCGCCCTGCACCTGCATGCGTTTGATTTGGTGGGACACTCATTCGGAGCCGGAGTTTGTCTGGTGGCAGCCTCAAAACGCCCAGCCTCGTTAAAAACGCTTACATTGATCACCCCGGTTTCGGTTTCAGAACACTGGCTTAGCAAGCTGGCCACGGCTTATTACCAAATCGCCCAATACTTGCCGCCGCATGTTCGCCGTCGATGGCTTGCGAGCAAGGGTATTAACCGGCTGGAAAGTTACTTCCTATTAAAGGGCAGCAATCCCGATCAGAAAAAGCAAATTATTCGAGCGCGCCTAAGCGATTTAAATGAACTTAATGCTCAGGTGGTATTAGAGAGTGCTGAGAATATTCACTATAGCCGCTATTTTGAGCAAGCTGGTTTAATTAACGTACCCACCTTGATTATTGGAGGCGGACAGGATCAGATCGCCCCTCCCGAAAGTACTGATTGGCTGGCGGAAACCATAGCGGGCAGTCAGCTCATAAATTTCCCGCAGGGCGGTCATCTCCTGCCCCTTGAGGAGCCGGAATTGGTAGGCACTCAAATTCTTGTTTTCATTAAAGCTCCGACAGCAGTGGCTGGAGCGACCGCAGAACACCTTGTTACAACCAGCGAGGGAGTGTTGACACAACCGTCTTAATCATCTAATGTATTCTACATAGAGGAAGCTTAAATCCAAGTAGGAAACCCCTACCTGCTTTTTTTGCGTGTAAGATTGCCTTGGCTATCCATTCGTACAGCCGCGGAAGTCTTAGACTTAAAAGCAGCCAAGGGTCCATGCAGCTGATTTAGAAAAACCTTTTGATTTAGGTGTCGTATAAGGGAGCAACCAGGACTCTCAGGCGGCGCGCAGCACACCATTAATCAATCAAGGAGTATCTTTTGCCAGTTAATCAGCGTCAAGTATTCGAAAACATTTCCGAGGTTCAGCCACTGCCAAACCTCATTCAGAATCAAATCCAATCGTACGAATGGTTTAAAGCCGAAGGTTTAGAGGAGCTGTTTGCGGCGGTTAATCCGATCGAGGATTTTACCGGCAAAAACTTAGCACTATACTTTCGGGATTTTCATTTTGAAGAGCCCAAGTTTGATGAGCTCACCGCCAAATCCAAGAATGCCACATTTGAAGTCCCGTTAAAGGCCAAGGTGGAATTGGTGAATAAAGAGACCGGCGAGGTAAAGACACAGGAGATTTTCCTAGGTGATTATCCCTGGATGACCAAGCGCGGCACCTTCATCATTAATGGTGTTGAGCGGGTGGTGGTGAGTCAGCTGGTGCGCTCACCGGGTGTCTTCTTT
>DASVGB010000084.1:0-2202 GCA_036379755.1 Candidatus Saccharimonadia bacterium
ATGCGACACCACCATGATACCTTGGGGCTTAAGCAGTATACCGAGTTTTTCCAATACATCAGTCTTGAGATATTCATACGGCGGGTCGGCGATCACGATATCAAACACCTCATTGGAGCGATGTGCCAACCAGGCTTCCACCTTCTTTTGATGTAACGCATACCCCCATGTAAGATCAAGGGCCGATTGATTGGCTTGGATGGCTTGAATGGCTGAACGAGCATGTTCAATTGCCTGAACATTGCCAGCGCCACGGCTGAGCGCCTCAAACCCCACCGCGCCGCTGCCAGCGTAGACATCAAGAACGCTTGCGCCGCTTATAGCTCCAAGGCTATCAAACAACGCCGCCCTTACCTTGTCGGTCATCGGGCGAGTACCGTTGCCCTTGGGGGCGGTTAGGCTTCTCCCCCCGTAGACTCCACCGACAATTCGCATTAGCGTTTTTTCGATCGCCGCGGTTGGGCTAGCTTAGCAGACTCTAATCCGGCCTCCAAATAAGCAAGCAGCCAGGCAATGGCAATGGTTTGAACAATCTGCGGAGCCAGCCGATTTTTAACCATGCGTGCCAGTTCGGAGTTCCATCCTGAAACGTAAAAGCTCTTATACATCTCCAATTCGGCAATCGATTGGGCCTCGGACTTAAAAAAGGGTAATAGGCTTACGCTCCGAGCCTTAGCCAGTTGTTCATGGTTCAGATCGGCTTTTAAACGGAAGCCGACAAGCGCAGCCGCCACGCCAACTTCAAAATTAAAATGTGTGGTTAGCAAACCTTTACCCCCCCAAACCGCCCAGCTGCGCCGAATGGTATCAAAGAAATTGATGCCGGGAACAATCACGGTATATTTGTAGCGTTTGGGGATGCGTTTGGAGTGCTCTGACTGTTTAGCAACATTTTCATTTAACGGAAAATGGTGCGCCGGGGTCAGGCCATCACAGATGTAATGAGCCAGCCAAGCAGCATCAAATCCCGCTCTCACCAAGTCTTTGGAGCGTAGGGCTGAAACCAGATTGCGATAGTGATCTGTTATGAGCCGGGGGATGTCACCTGCACCGGTTTCCGGGTTGTAGAGATGACCGGGGTCATGATGGCCGGGAGACTTAACCTTTAAGCCGTCAGGGCCGTTCATCCCCTCAAAGTGCATAAGCTGCTTAAGCGTGGGAAAGGTGCCTTCGGCAAAATAGGGAGCAATCATCCGATAGGAGGCTGCGTTAAAGCGTTGATGTACCCCAACCGCGGGCACAATCCGCTTCGACGTAATAAAGCCTGAGTACATTAAACTCTCCAGTCTCCTTGCTTGATTTAATCGAGCGAAGTAAGGTGTTTCAACCTGTTAACTCTCGCGACAACTTGCGGATATTGTAGCATGTCTTTTGAATCGCTCACAAACCGTTCAGCAGCTTTACGTACAGCCGCTACCAATCGTACATCGCCGAGATCCGCCATTTCCAATTCAAGCATGCCGTGCTGACGACGGCCATAGACCTGGCCCGGCCCGCGTAATTCCAAATCAATTTGAGCCAGTCGAAACCCGTCATTGGTTCGCTCCAATGCTTGCAACCGCTGAATTGCCCCTGGTGTGCTCGAATCGCTGGCAATAAAACAATAGGAATGATGGGCGCCGCGCCCTACCCTGCCCCGCAGTTGATGCAAGGCAGCTAGTCCGAACCGTTCGGCACCTTCAATGAGCATTATGCTGGCGTTAGCAATATCGATGCCAACTTCAATCACGCTGGTAGCCACGAGAATATCCAGCTCCCCACCAGTAAATTGCTCCATAACCTCATCGCGATCAGCCGGTTTAAGCTTGCCGTGCACTACTCCAATTCGGCGATGGCTAAAAGCTCCGGTTTGTAAGCGCTCAGCCTCGGTGGTAACGCTTTTAGCGCCTAACACATCCGAATCTTCAATGAGTGGACACACCACAAATACCTGACGCCCTTTTGCAATTTCACTGTCAATAAAGCCGTAAGCGGCGGTACGATCGTTAGGCTTAAGAATCTTAGTTGCAATCGGCTGCCGATTTGGCGGTAGCGAATCAATCAGGGATATGTCCAGATCGCCGTAAACCGTCAGAGCCAAGCTACGCGGAATTGGCGTGGCAGTCATACTTAAGAGATGGGGCAGCCGGCCGGCCTTTTGCTTAAGTATTTGGCGCTGTTCCACGCCAAAACGGTGCTGTTCATCGATAATCACCAACCCTA
>DASVGB010000085.1:0-2744 GCA_036379755.1 Candidatus Saccharimonadia bacterium
AGCGCCTCTACTTTGAGGAGCTAACCCTGGAGCGCATGCAAGACATTGCCGATTTTGAGCAGCCCCACGGCATTGTGGTGTCGGTTGGCGGCCAAATCGCCAATAATTTAGCGCTGCCGCTGGCGAAAGCCGGATATCCGATCATGGGTACTTCACCCGACCAGATCGACCGGGCCGAAGACCGCCAGAAATTCTCGAGTATGCTTTCAAAATTAGGCGTCGACCAGCCGACCTGGGAAGAAGTGAGTACATTGGCGAAAGCCAAAGCTTTTGCTGCTAAAGTCGGGTATCCGGTTATTATCCGCCCTTCATACGTGCTCTCTGGCGGGGCTATGAATGTAGTATCAAATGAAGACGAGCTGGCATTTTTCTTGACCGAGGCTGCCGAACTGTCGCCCGACCACCCGGTGGTTATCTCACAGTTTATTCTTAACTCCAAGGAAATTGAGATTGACGGGGTTGCCAAGGACGGCCGCCTGCAAATATATGCCATATCCGAGCATATCGAAAATGCCGGCGTTCATTCTGGCGACGCCACGGTGGTTTTTCCGGCTCAACGCTTGTATCTCGAAACGGTGCGCCGGGCTAAATTAATTACCAAGCAAATCATCAAAAATCTGGATATTACCGGCCCGTTTAATGTTCAATTTATTGCGAAAGACAACGACCTGAAAGTTATTGAGTGTAACGTCCGGGCGTCGCGCTCATTTCCTTTCGTTTCAAAAGTTACCGGCCATAACTTCATTGCGATTGCCGCTGAATCGATCCTGGGGATTGAAAGCAGCACCGCTTACCAGACTCTGGAATATGACTATGTCGGGGTAAAGAGTCCGCAGTTCTCCTATAACCGGCTGAAAGGGGCCGACCCGGTTGCCGGTGTTGAAATGGCCTCCACCGGAGAAGTGGCCTGTTTTGGGGATAACCTACAAGAGGCATTTTATCGGTCATGGTTGGCCACCGAACAACGGATTAAGCAAAAGACCTTGTTTTTAAGCCTTTCGGACGTTAATAAGTACAGGTTTGTAGAAGAAGCCGCCGATATTGTTAAGCAGGGATGGAAAATTTATGCCACGCCCGGCACCCATGATTACTTAAAGGATAATGGGATTGCCTCGATTCAACTGCATAAAATTGTGGAGCAAACCGAACCAAGTATTATCTCCGCAATCGATAAGCAGCAAATTGGCCTGATGATCAGCATTCCGTCATCTAATCGCGACAGCAACGATGCCTATAAGATTCGTCGCTTAGCAATTGATAGCCATATCCCGCTGATAACCAATGCTGAAACCGGCCGCTTGCTCCTGCGTTGTTTGGGTGACCCGATAGTGTTGCAGCTTCAGCCTAAAGCCTGGCAGGATTATGTAAAGGAGGAAGTATGAAGCACGTATTGAATGTTGAGCAATTTACGCCCGAAGATTTAACCAGGCTCTTCAAGGAAGCTGACATAATGCGGGAACATGTGGCCGACCCTGCCAAAAGCCTGGAGTTGGCTCGCAAGCATCATGGAAAGCAAATCTGTACCTTGTTCTATGAGCCATCGACCCGTACGCGCTTCAGTTTTGAATCCGGCGCCTTGAAATTAGGCATGGGTGTGGTGAGTACTGAGAATGCCGGGGAGTTTTCCTCGGCCTCTAAGGGTGAAACCATCACCGATACCATGCAGATGCTTAATGGTTATCAGTTTGCAGCCGTGGTGATTCGCCATCCCCAAACCGGGATTGTAGCAACAGCTGCCGAGGCGAGCGATGCGCCGATTATTAATGCCGGCGACGGCAAAGGCGATCACCCCACTCAGAGCTTGCTTGATCTGTATACGATTCATCGGCACTTTAGGCGTCTTGAAAATCTTAGGATCGTGATGGGGGGGGATTTGCAAAACGGGCGGACGGTGCGTTCCTTGGCAAAATTGCTTTCAAAATACTCTGGCAATCATATTACGTTTGTTTCGCTTCCGCAGTTGCAGATGGACGATGATGTAAAAGCGGTACTTGATGCCAGCGGCACCACATTTAATGAACTGCATGCCATTGACGACGCTTTTGCCGATGCCGATGTGGTGTATTGGACACGGCTACAAGCCGAACGTCTTGATCCCGCGAATGTTCTAGCGAATGGAGGTTTTACCCTTAATGCAGCGGTGCTTACCGGGCTGCCTGAAAAGGCTATTATCATGCATCCGCTCCCAAGAGTCGACGAAATCGCGGTAGAGGTTGACGCTGATCCCCGAGCCAAGTACTTCGAGCAGGCAGCCAACGGTCTGTACGTCCGCATGGCTCTGCTCGATCACCTTGTGTAGCTAGGCTTGCGGAGTTGTTGGTGCTGGCTTGGAATAGAGCAGTGAGGGCTTGAGTAGAGCGGCAGCATAGATCAATGCAAAGGCTAGGCCGGTCTGACCAAGCTGCGAACCAATCGCCATTACGCCAACTGAAATGGCCAAAAACGCTACAGTTGCGACGATCGGAAGTGGTCTAAGCTGCGTGTAACTCAAGATCTTTGCGAAGCCATCGCGGTATGATTGCGTAATAGTGGACCAGTCGAAAGTTTTTGGGGGTAAAAACAGAACGAGCATGGTAAAGACCGCGGATAGTTGAACGAAAAGGAAAGGTAGTGCAAGCAATAACGTGCTTAATTCTTGAGTGTGCAGGATCCCTTCGTAAATAAAAAATCCGGTATAGGCGGCAAGCACCAGCATGCACCACGTATAGACGGCGATACGGAAGTAGGTCCGAATCGTTGAGGCG
>DASVGB010000086.1:0-6270 GCA_036379755.1 Candidatus Saccharimonadia bacterium
GAACTGATAGTTGCCCGCAATCCGCTGGTAATAGAGTGCTGGAGTTTGCCATTAAAAACCGCCTGCAGCATGCGGATGATGAAGGTATAGCCCACAAGTAGTGCAATGGCGCCAGCTCCGACCCAAGCGCCAGCTGCCAACAACAGCGAACCGGAAAGCGCCAGAAGGATCATGATGCTCGGAGTTGAAAACTTCTCGAACCGATAGGCCACAAGCGTTCCGACTCCAGCAGCAGCCACGGTAGCGGCCACTGCTAGCGAAATAAGCGAAAGATTAAGCCCGGTTTCCTGAATTACCAACGGCAGGTATTCTTCCAACGAACCATATACGGCAGCAATAAACCCTCCGAGCAGAATAATCGCCAGGATAGTCCGGTTGTGAGTTGCCTCCTTAATGCCTTGGCGCATCATTGAAAAGTAGCGCGTGTCCCCAATCTTCCCAAAACGCGGCGTTTCAGGCAATCGATACACCACCGCTGCCGAAACAACTACTGCAAATATACTCCCGGCGAAGACAAAACCGTAACCAAGCAAAATTGCAGCACCGGCTAACACCGTAGCCAGTAGATTCCCTGTAAAAGCAACGGTTTCAGCCCGGCCAATCACTTTCACATAGTGCTTTTCCTGGTTGACGGCTTTTAGCTCGTCATAAACCAGGGCATCAAAAGTACCGTCGATGAACGCGCCACCGATCCCCCACAGCACAAAACCAAGCGCAAACCCTTCGTAGCTTGGAAAAAGCACCCAAGAAATAAAACTCAGCGCTTTTAAGATCTGCCCGATAGCCAGCATATTCTTGCGCGAATACTTATCGGCCAAAACTCCCAGGGGAATATTGGCAATCAGGTCGGTCAAAGACCATAAAATGAGGAGGGTAGAAATTTGAAAGAGGCTAAGACCTTTACCTGCCATGTATATGCTGTAAAAGGGATACAGAAGGACAAAGTCATCCAGAAAACAGAAAAGATAGATCTTCCGAAGAGTTGTTTTTAGGTTTTGCGGCATGATCAAACTATAGCAAAAGCGGCTTAGGCGAACTGGCGGTTGTATTCATTCACGCCGTTATCAACCCCAGAACGCACACCAACTGCATCTTGCGGATTCATTTCCCGGTCTTTTGAAAGATCGTTATCGAAGGACATGTCGAGTACTTGGTCCAGCAGACCATCTCGGCTACCATCAGCCTTCTTAATAAGCGCTTCCGACCCTTCAAGAACTACCGTCCAGTTGGGGCGTAGCTCGGAAGCTATCATGTCCTTAAGATCTTCTGGAAAATCAACCTTTGCCCCATTTTCATCGAGGGCGGTGCAATAGTAACCCTGCGCTTCCTCATTCCACTCAAGATCACACCGCAGCTCCTCCGATTTCTCAAGGTCTTCACCGTCATCCACCAGACCTCTGGTTGCTTCCCTCTCAAGATCTCGCAGTGAGGAGGATTGATAACCTTTAACTTCCTGAACATGCCCAGCATCAGTGGTCCGGGTAATCTTTAGCAACCATTCGCCATTGCTCCCTTGAGCTATTTCCCTGAACTCACTAACTTTCTGACCGTTTGGCATTTCCCCCTGACGGAAAGAAATCATGTAATTACTCAGTGCAATGAAGTCCATATTTTCAATATCAGCCGACACCCGCTCTGGGGCTTCTACCGACTCGACACCCGACTGGCTTTCCTGCTCTAGCAAGGATTGGAACATCTCGCCCGATCTTTTATTCATGGCTGCTGCTTGCTCGGGGGTTGGATTTTGATAGCGCTCCGATGCTGCTCTAGCTTCTTCATGCGTTGTTATTGGTTCCGTCCCGGATTGTTCAGCCGAAACCTCAGCCTCACCTCGATCTTCTGGAGCCTGATCTTCTGGAGCCTGATCTTCTGGAACCTTCTGGCCCGCATTTCTTGCGCCGCCAAAGCTAACCGCTCGATTTCTCCCCTTTATGCCGGCAGCAACCTGTTCGGTGACTTCCTCCAGGGTGGCATCATTCGGGAGGTCAAGGGCTTCTGCTCGCCCTGCTCGTAGCTGCTCAACAGCCTGATCCCAAGTCACAGCTTCGCTGCTCGCACCGTCACCAGGACGATTGCTGCCATGCTTGTCTTCCACGGCAGCCCGAATCCGATCCATGTCGGCAAGCTCTGCGGCGGCCTGAAGGTCAGCTTCATCAACATCTTCCGGCCGGGTTAATGCCTCGAAGTCAGCTATCGGGCCAGAAACGCCCTCGCCCTCCGCCTCAGCAGCCGTAAAAGCAGCTTCACCGTGACCGGGACCACTTTCAGCCCTGCCCCTAGATCCTCCACTCCCCGAACCTAATCCACTACCTCCACTTGATGACATACCATGATCCCCTGTTCGTTTGAGCTTATGGTATCAGCTCGAAGTCTATACATCAAAGCAGGACCATCCGGTCCTGCTTATTTTCGATTTTAATGCAAGCTACCCTTGGGTAGAACGCGGCTTTTTCGGCTTTAAGCGCTCGTAACGCTCGGCAAGGAACTCATACTTACTGGAGATCATGTCCTTGGCTTCTTCGAGACTCATATAAAAGACTTCCGGATCCTCGTAAGGATTGGCTTTGAGGGCCTTAATGCGGCGACCTCTTGAATGACTCATGTTTGCACCCCTTATAATTATAATGCCTTCAGTATCTTCCAAACCACGAGTCTAATCATTAGCGCTTATTACAAACAAACGAGTGTCATTTGTGTTAGTTTTGGCGGTTTGCGGTAATGCTTTAATACTGAATGTAAGAGCGATAAATATAGCCGTTTTTACCCTGGTAAGTGACTCCTTGCCAGGTGGTGTCGGCATCGTCGCGCAGCTGCACCGTGGTGCCGGCTTCAAGGGTCGCAATAATGGGCGTAGAAACGCTTTTTCCAGCTCTCAAATTTACAAAACTATTGGTAAACGCGGTTTTGGCAGCCGGTTTAGCGGGGGCGGCTTTCGGCGTAACAGTGGCCGGTGCTACCGGAACAGGCGCTGGTTTCGAAGGAGTGGCCAAAGGCACCGGAGCGGCCGGCTGCAAGGTTGCTGTTTGGGGCGGTATGCCCAGGGCTTTTTGGATGTCTGCGATCGAAGGTTGAGCGACCTGCATATACGTGATCGGTATCGCCACAACCGCAATCACTAGGCTGAGGCTTAAGCGATCAAGCACAGGATGAGGAACGGTGGCTAACATACCTACCTCTGATAGTAGCTAAAGTAGATATAAACCCCGAGGGAAATAATCAACCCAAGCAATATAAGGAGAAATAAGAAGCGCCAAAATGCCGGCCAAAAGCGTGGCTTAGCGGGAAATGCCGCATCGGTATACCGGTCTTGCTGGGGCGATCGTTGTCTTGGCGGCGGTGTAGCAGCTTGTTTCGATGATTGAGCCGGAGAAGGCGCAGGAGTTGGAGGAGGCGCTGCAACCGGGACTTGAGACCGCTCCGGCTGCTTCTTCTTGACAACCGACGGCTTCGTATCGACTGCTGCTGGCGCGTTAAAGGAAGAGCTTTTTTCGCGCAAATCAATTACGTGTGCGCTGCCGGCTGGCCTGCCGGCAGGCCTAGCCGCTGAACTCCCTACGCTATCAAGCGTTCGGGGCCGGGATGGTCGTAATTTGTTCGGATCCATTACTGCACAGTATAGACTGAGCGGTCTAATTATTCAACTTATGCTTTCCCGAGTAAAGCTGATGAGTTCATAAGAAAACGCCCCGCTTTCGGGACGTTTTCCTGGTTAATCAGCGACTGATTAGCGAGGCTGTTGAGGCCGGGCTTCGCTCACAATGATGCGGCGGCCACCAATCTCTTTTTCGTTCAAAAGCTTCACAGCGTTCTGAGCTTCTTCGTCACTCGACATTTCTACGAAACCAAAACCGCGGGAACGGTTGGTATCGCGATCCATGATGACCTTGGCTGATACAACAGTACCAGCTTCAGCAAAGGCGGACTCGAGTTCCGCATCAGTGACGCTGTAGGCTAACGAGCCTACAAATAATTTAGTTGCCATGCTTATTCTCCCGTTTCTACGAGGTAAGCTGACAACTGAAGGTCACTTAGCTGCTCCTCTACACGAAACTTAATTGATTTTTTAAATCTAGACCTGAGGTTAGTTTTTACGCCAACACTGGTAGCAGCTTCTTTCTAGCCCCCATACGGTACCATGAATTGCTTGGTATGACTAGGGGAAAATTCCGCCCGACTTTGAACACTTTTTGTCGCCGGCGTAATTAGGCTGCAAGGAGGGCTTTACTCAGTTGACGCAATTGGTGTTTACGATGCTTCTCATAGGCAGCTTTATTACTGCCATTGTGCCGGATAAAGCTGTTCAAATGCTCGGTACCAATAAGATGAGGCATCATGACATAGGTTGCCCCTTTCTCATACAGTGCCTGGGCATCCTCATAGGTTGATGCATGGCAGATAAAGACGCTGTCGGTATTATGGCTGCTAATGTGGCTTAGCAGCAGGCTGTTGGTTTCCAGACTGGTGATGTTGCTAATAATGAGCTCGGAACGGTGAACTCCTATCTCGTCCAGCAGTTCAGTATCGGTACTATCACCATAGATGTGAACAATATGCTGATGCTGCAGAACCTCGATAATCCCCGGATTATAATCGATAACCACATAGCGCTTTTTCATGGCCCGGAAGGTTCTCACGAAGTCATGCCCCCCATTCTGGTAGCCTATCAGCACTAATGGATAATGCTCTAACGCCCGTACCTCTTTCTTAGTTTCGGCCCGCTCAAACACCGACAGCTGCTTTTCGAAGAGCCGATACAACTTATGATCATAGTTCATAAGGTAGGCAGAAACAATAATGGTAATCAGTGCCGTTAGCGTTACCATAGCGGTAATTTCGGGGCGAATGGTATCGGTTTTTTGAGCAAGAACCACCAAAATAATCGAAAACTCGCTGATCTGGGAAAGATGTACCGCCGCCCTAAAGGCAGTCTGCTTGGTGTAGCCGAGCGCCCCCAGACTGGCTATGATGATGAGCGGCTTTGTAATGAGGATGATGGCTGAAAAAATCAGTGCCGGTACCAGCGCAGCCTGCAGGTTATTAATGCCCATGCGGCTGCCTAGCTCAATAAAGAAGAGCAGGACGAAAAAGTCGCGGAGCGGCTTTAAGCGATTGCTAATCTCCTGGGCATATGGCAAGTGAGCCATTGCTACGCCGGCAAAAAGCGCCCCGACTTCAATTGAAAAGCCTGACAGCTGAAACAAACTGGCTACACCAAAGCCCCAGGCTAGAGCCAAAATATAGAGCAGCTCCTGGCTTTCAGCGAAAAGCTTGGAAAAACGCGGCATAAGATACATGCCAATCAGAGCCAAACTGCCTCCTAATACCATCCCCTTTACAATGAGTAGCCAGAAATCTCCCAGCGTGACCGAACCGCCGGTACTGGTTGAGACCCATAACAGCGCGACGGTAGCGGCGACATCTTCAACCAGGAGAATACCAATGGCCAGCTGGCTGTACAGACGCGACTGTTCTTTACGATCGCTCAGCGCCTTTACCACGATAATCGTGCTGCTGAAGAGCAAAGCGACTGCCACAATCAAGCACTCTTGCATGGAAAAGCCCAGTATCGCACCGGCACCGTAGCTGATGGCACCGACTCCGACCGTAATTAGGAGAAACGTCACCAGAACCGGCTTACCGGTACTCTTAATAACCGCCGCATTAATCCCCAACCCAATCATAAATAGCAAAAGCACTATGCCGATCTCACTAAAGGACGCAAGAATGTCGTGGTCGGCGGTAATATCTAAAAATGTCGGGCCAACCAAGAAGCCGGTAATAATATACCCAATAATCATCGGCTGTTTGAGCGCCTTGAAAATCAAGGAAACTATCGCAGCCAGAACCATAATGCTACTCAGCTGATAAAACAGCGACTGTTCCATGCAAATTCCGCTTATGGCTATATTATGACATAGAGGGGGCTGTCGGTTCCACTCCTGAAACCTCAAAAAACCGCAGCAGCATGATTTTTATTGCTGCAAGCGCTCGTCTATATGCATGATCGGATCATACCAACCCTGATCGAGTACAAAGGTTTGAAACTGACGGTCCAAGCCAAAGCTAACAGCAAGTCCTACCACAATCAGGACAAAGCCTAAGCTACGCATAAACCACCCGTCCGGATTACTGGCAATCGCCAACCGCCGCGCAAAGGCCTGGCCGGCAATGGAAATTAAAAGCAGCATGAGCGATAGTCCCAATGCGTAGGCAGCCAAGTACACCACTCCTTGAGCAAATGATTGCGGCAGGATGGCAGCAACGATCAGG
>DASVGB010000087.1:0-2151 GCA_036379755.1 Candidatus Saccharimonadia bacterium
AATTGATCAGCTCTACAAAAAAAATGACATTCTGCGACTTTATCTTAATGAAATCCCTTATGGCTCCCAAGCATACGGGGTGGAAGCTGCCTGCCGTACCTTCTTCCCGGGCAATATTAAGGACGATAATTGTTCGGCCCAATTAACGCTGTCCCAATCAGCCATGCTAGCTGCGGTCGCCAATTTGCCCACCTATTATTCGCCGTACGGCCAGCATATAGACGCGCTCAAATCTCGCCAAGCCCTGGTGCTCGATCTGATGGCCGACCAGAAATACATAACCGATGCCGAAGCTGATGCGGCAAAAATTACCGACTTCGCTGCCATCGGCCTAGCACCGGCTCCCCAGATTGCAACCCAGGTGAGTCCTTACCCCCACTTTGCCCAGTATGCTCAAGAATACTTGGAAGGTAAGTATGGCACGCGAACCGTTGAAAGCGGCGGACTCAAGGTTATAACCAGCCTCGACATTAAAAAACAGAAACTTATGCAGCGCGCGATTAATGGCACCAATGGAATTGCCGCTATCCGCAGGGGCGGTGGCTCAAATGTCGCCATGGTTTCGGCAGACCCTAAAACCGGCCAAGTGTTAGCAATGATGGGCTCTTACGACCCGAATGATAAAGATTTTGGAGCGTTTAATGTTGCCCTGGCAAACCGCCAGCCTGGCTCCAGCTTTAAACCGATTACGTACGCCGCCGCCATGAAGGGCAATTGGGGTCCCGGCAGCACGATTTATGATGTTAAAACTGATTTTGGCGGCGGTTATTCGCCTAAAAATTATTCGGGTACCCACTACGGAATCCAATCAATGCGATCGTCCTTAGCCGGCTCTCTGAATATTCCAGCCGTAAAAATGCTGCATATCGCAGGTGTTAAAAATACTATAAGTACCGCCCACGACATGGGCATCAGTACGCTCAATAAACCGGCTGGCGATTATGGGCTGAGCTTGGTCTTGGGCTCCGGCGAGGTAAAGCTGAATGATATGGTTAATGCTTTTGAAAGCTTTGCTAATGGCGGCGTGCATTATGAGGCCACGCCCATCCTTAAAGTTACCGACCCACGCCAACGAGTACTCATGGATACCAGCAAACCCAAAAAGCCTAAACGAGTACTTGATGCCCAGATCTCGTACCTTGTCGCACACATGCTCAGCGATAATCGGGCGCGGCAGTACATCTTTGGTGCAAACAATCCCCTGCAGGTTAATGGCCGTACCGTTGCCGCTAAAACCGGCACTACTGAACACTACAACGATGCCTGGACCATGGGCTTTTCGCCCGATATAGTAACCGGCATATGGGCCGGTAATAACGATAACCGGCCGATGAGCTCAAGCGCGGTCAACATCGCCGCTCCGCTATGGCATGACTACATGGCCGGCTACACCGATCGTCAAACTCGGGAAAAGGTTGAGGGCGCCTTAGATGACTACCCAGCTAGCAGTAACTGGACCGCTCCTCCCGGTATTCAAACCCTTACCATCGATGCCGATACCGGCGGTGCTATCACATCCGCAACCCGTAGCCGGCGTACCGACATCTTCCCCGGCTGGTATAAAGTTCAAGCAGCCGGCGGCATTAAAAGTGCCAATATTGATAAGGTATCCGGCAAACTGGCAACCGAATGTACTCCACAGGCTGCGGTGCAAAATGTAACCGCCGGGCAAATTCATGCGGAGATTCCTACAACCGACCCAGCCTATCCCCGCTGGCAAGCGCCAATTGCCGCGCTGGCACAGCGGCTTGGATACGCATCGGGAGTTGGAAGCATACCTACCGAACGCGACACTCTTCACAATTGTAGCGACGTTAAACCCTCGGTAAACGTCAGCGCCAGCGGCACTTCCACCTTACTAATAACCGCTAATGTAACCTCGGGAACGCACACCGCCAACAGCTTAACGGTATATTTTGATGATCAAGTTATTTCAACCCAAGCCATTAATGGCAGTACCAACTACAGCTTCGCCTACAACGCCCCCTCTTCCGGTAGCCACACTGTTAGGGCTGTAGTTACCGACACCGCGCTGTACAGCGGCCAGGATGAAACTACGGTGACTACCACGGCATCAGGAGGGTTTGTCGGCATATTCCCACCGTCACCGGCTAATGGAAGCTTCATTCCGCAAAACACCCCGATCACCTT
>DASVGB010000088.1:0-4265 GCA_036379755.1 Candidatus Saccharimonadia bacterium
ACCACCACCAACTGAGCCACGCGCATCCCACGGCTTACTATCACTGGCTGATTGGTAGTGTTATAGAGGGCAGCATGGTACTCATCATCATCACCTTGATAGTCATGATCAATAACGCCAACGCCATTCGCCGGGATTAATCCCTGTTTGTGTAACGAACTGCGGACAGCCAGTAAACCCCAATGTCCGCGAGGCAGTGCAATCGCCACATTCAGCGGCACCAGTTTAAAGCCGCCAGCTGGGATTTCGGTGTCAATTCGGGCTGAAAGATCAAACGCTGCTGAACCGGTGGTTTTACGCTCTGGCAGAGGCAGTTCGGGATCGAAACGTTTTATTGTTAGCTGCTGTTTTGCCATACTCGGTTACTTCTTCAGTTCTTGCAACGCCCTATTGAGCTGAGGATCGCGTCCAGCGCTAAAATCTTCCAGCGTTTGCTTTACTTCAATATCCGGCTTAATGCCCACCCTATCAATCCCCTTGCCGCTGGGAGTAAACCAATGTGCCACGGTAATCTTGAGCTGAGCTCCGCCTTCAAGTTTGACAATATCCTGCACGCTCCCTTTGCCAAAACTCTTTTCGCCGACGAGCTTGGCTTTAATGTTATCTCGGAGAGCTCCGGCCACGATCTCACTGGCTGAGGCGCTGCCACCATTGATGAGCACTACAACCGGCAGACCCTCAAGCAGCCCGCCACCTTCGCTAGTCAGCTTCTGCTGGCTACGGCCGTTATGACGCTCATCAACAACTACCTTGCCTTCCGGAACAAACTGGCTGACCACGTCAACCGCTACATGCAAATAGCCGCCCGGGTCATTACGTACGTCAAGAATAATGCTCTTAGCTCCTTGGCTTTTTAGCTCGCCGGCCGCGATTTTCATTTTCTCGGTCGTGTCATCGCCAAAGGTTGAAATCTTAATATAGCCAATGCTTCCTTCCTTCATACTCCAGGTAACGCTTGGCACATTAATAACCGCACGGGTAATGGTGATTTCAATCGGCTGACTGCTGCCACGCACCACCGTAAGGGTTACCTTGGTCCCTCCCTTGCCTCGAATCTTAGCCACAGCCTCATCCAGCGTATAAGCCGAGCTGTCTTTTTTATCGATTCCGGCAATATAGTCGCCGACCCGTAAACCGGCTTTTTCTGCCGGAGCTCCGGCAATCGGCGAAATTACCGTAAGTTTATTATTTTTAATGCCAATTTCGGCACCAATACCGGAAAGCGTGCCGCTCAACTGATCACGTAAATCTTTAGCCTCCTTGGCATCCTGATAGACCGTGTAAGGATCTCCGGCTGAACCAACAACGCCGGCACGGGCACCATCAATTACCTTCGTCTGGTCGAGTTTCCCATCAAATTTACGTTCTAACAAGTCGTACGTATCATTTAGGCTCTCAAAGTCTAACGGCTTATGACCGAGTACCCAGGAGGGAGGAATAATTTTAGGAGCAGCCTGCCCCCCAATGAATGCAACCAGTGCAATTACTAGCACCGGCACAACAAATCCTAATTTACGACTGCGTCGCTCCAAAACTCCTCCTCACTTCGTGGTTAAAAATGAATAAACTGCAAATCGTCCGACGATATCGTCATCGTTGAGTATTCACCGTTGTTACCGTAATTATACTGGCTGACAAAAATAGTGCCATTGCCATTAACCCGCTCGACATACATAACATGGCCATACGGCTCAGCCATAGTAACCGCAACATCACCTACCCGAGGATTGCCATCTACCGGAATTCCGGCAGCCCTGGCATTAGCCGGCCATTGATTGGCATTACCGCGCCCGCCCCAGTACGGCATGTAGCGGCCGGAGGCCGCGACTCGAAAAGCCGTGTAGCTGACACATTCGCGGTTATACATTCCCCAGTTATCAACGGCCGTGTCCCTGGGTATATTACACCACTTTCCAGGATATCCTCCGCCGCATGCAGCCCCCCCGTTAGCGCTGCCGCCAAATGTGGCAGCCAGAATAGCGGCCTGCCTCGCTTTTAGGACATTGGCCTGTTCTTCATTTGCCTTAGCCATTGAGACGTAGCGCGATTCCTCACCGCGAGTTTGCTCTAAAATAGTAGCGGCCTCGCTCCGCTGAATCGCCAGTGCCCGCTGCAAATCACTTTGCTGATTAATTAAGTTTTCAACCGCCACCTGCTGTTTTTCGAGCTCGGCTTTTAGGTTTTGAATGTCAGCTGCAGCTTCCTGAACATGATCCTTAATCCGATCCAAATACTGCTGCCGATCCACATATTCGCTTAAGCTTTTACTGGCAGCCAGCATTTCCAGCGGAGAAATTTGTGACTGCTGATAAATTGTCCGGACATTCTCGTCGAGAAGCTCCTTTTTTTGCACCAACTGCGCTTTAGCATCTTCAATTTGAGACAAAATACGTTGTTGCTTGGCGCGGTTTAAGCTCATTTGGGTTGCCAGTGCCGCAGCCTGATTATTAATTGATGCCAGCTTGTTGGCTAACGTATCGCTTTGAGCCCGTAATTGGTTGGCTTGGGATTGCTGACTGTTGGCCTGTTGGGTTAGCTCGGCAATCTGCTCATCCAAGCTGGTTGCATGGGCTATCGGCGCCATAAACAGCAAAGTAACCATGGCTACACTGATGCGTGTAACAAGGCTGGTTTGGCGGTTATTTTTCGGGTTTTGGCGAGCGATGTGTTTTACCCTCTTAACACTTATGATTATATCCGTTTTCGCTTATGCTAGTCAACCCGGCGAACAGATATATGCCGCCTGCGCTTGACTCACCGCCCCATAGGTAACAAACCCCTTTTGACATTTCCTGGGCCAGCAGGCATGCATTTAGCACGTATTTAACCAAAAAAAGCACAATTCTGCGCCTTTTTTTGGGTATTGCTCATATGGCAATTTGCTCGGACTAAAGCTTCAAATAACGTTTAAGGGCAACTAAGCTGGATCCGGCGCCAATCGCCACGCCAATCGCCAGCTCTATTAGAGCGACGAGGGCAACATGATCTTTCATATAGCTAATAATGGTGTTGATTTCGGGTATATAACTGCTAATTCGCGGTGCACCGGCCAACACCACGGTATACAGGAATATTAAAGCCAGAATAGCTGCAATAACCCCATACAGAATTGCCTCAAAAATAAACGGCCCGCGGATAAACCAGCTGGTGGCCCCCACCAACTTCATAATTTCAATTTCCTCGCGACGGGTAAATATCGCCATTCTAATCGTATTAAAAATGATCAGCGTGGAAATAATAATAAACACGACTGAAGCAATGATACCGCTGGCCTTTAAGAAGTTTGAAGTGCTAATAATTTTATCGATTGTGGCCTTGCGCTTGCCACTGTAACTAATCGGATTTTTGGGAGCCAGCATCGGCTTAAACTCTGCCTGGTTGGCCAATGCAATGATGCCATCGATTTTGTTGGGATCTTCAGCCTTAATCTGAAAAGAGGCCGGCAAGGGATTGTCGGTTTCGGAAATACCTTCGAGGAGTTTCGGATTATCGGCGTTTTGACGGCGGTATTCCTTTAATGCATCACTTTTCGTTAAAAACTTCACCGACTTTACATTTTCTGCCTGCTCCAACTTACTCTTAAATGCCTGGGTTTGCTGTGGCGTGTTGGCATCATTCAAAAAAATTGAAATATCAATTTTGTTCACAACTTCCTGGATTGCCGAAGTCAATGCGGCATTGGCAATATATGATACCGCGACCAAGCTAAGCGTTACCGTCATAACGGCGGTGGCAGCAGTGGAAAGCCAGGCGTTACGAACAAAGTTACGCAGCCCGGTTTTTAAAATGCGTAAAACGGTGATAAGCATTAGAGAGCGTACCTTCCCTGCTCTTCATCTTTAATAATCCGTCCGCGCTGAATAGTAATTACGCGGCGCTTCAAAGCATTCACAATTTCTTTATTGTGCGTGGTCAGCAAGACGGTGGTCCCGAACCGATTGATTTTAAGCAGCAACTCAATAATGTCCCATGAAGTTTTCGGGTCAAGATTGCCGGTCGGCTCATCGGCAATTAAAATTTTAGGCTGGCGCACCAATGCCCGGGCAATTGCTACCCGCTGGCGTTCGCCCCCGGAAAGCTCCCGCGGAAAACTAGCCTCCTTGTTTTTCAGGCCGACGAGTTGCAGCATCCGAGGAACACTGCGTTTTATTTCCCGGTTTGATGCTCCAGCGGCCTCCAGTGCAAACGAAACATTTTCAAAGGTGTTGCGGTTTTGCAGCAGCTTAAAATCCTGGAAGACCACTCCGATCCGGCGACGGAGATGC
>DASVGB010000089.1:0-6867 GCA_036379755.1 Candidatus Saccharimonadia bacterium
ACGCCCGATGCCTTTGCGGACCAAAAGCCTAACCAGGGGCTCGAGGGCAAGGGCAACAATTACGGCAATTATTACCTGGAGTACCACCGGACGAATTAAAAACAGAAAATAGAGCAGCCCGGTGGTCGCGGCAACTACCAAGTAGGAGACGAATACTTTTGCGGCTAGGCTGGCGCGTTCTTGATTGCTTTTTTCTGACATAGTGGCATTATACCCGTTATCCCTGGTCTGCCAAGATAAAACGTCGGATCGCTTCAGCAGCTCCATCTTCTTCGAATGACGGCGCTACATAGTCGGCGGCGGCTTTGAGCTCGTCCGGCGCACCGCCCATAGCGACTTTGAAACCGGCCGCCTGCAGCAATGGCAGGTCGTTGTGGCTGTCACCGATTGCCATTACCTCGTTTTTTGAAACCTTCAGGAGCTCAATCAGCCGCTCGGCGCCGTGCCGCTTGGAAGCCTGTTCATGAGTTATGTGAAGATCGGCTAAATGCTCACCGCTCCAGGAGTTCGCCTTATGCGCCGCCACTCCATTCACAGCCTCAACCTCTTCCATGATATTCACAATTTGATCATCATTTACGCCTTCAACTACGAGCATAGCTGCCGAATGTTTGATCTGCTCAGGAGCATCAATAGGCATGCTGGGTTCCGCTCCTGCTGTAAAAACATGGTGATGAAAACGCAGAGCAATCGCTGCCACCTCCCTCAGTGTTTTGGCAGATAGAAGTTGGTTGTGAAGTATCGCACCGCTAGAGACATCGACAATCTCTGCGCCTCCGGTTAACACGCTAGGACCGCGTAAGCCAAGAGTCTTGATCAACGGCTGGGCACCCCTAAAGGTGCGGCCGGTTCCCAGGGCAACATGCACCGATTTTTGAGCCTCCCGGACCGCATCAATCACAGCCTTAGAGGGTAATGATGCTCTGTCGGGAGCTGTGGAAGTTCCATCTGCGTCAAGAATTAAAAGCTTAAATCGGGTAGACATAACTCAAGTATACTCGTTATATGAATATGCTTGATGTTTCATTATTAGAGCTTGTACATTCGGTCAGCAACCCAACGCTTGACCGCCTAGCCGTTTTTCTGACCCAGCTTGGGGGAGCGATTTTCATAACCGCGCTCGTTAGCGTTACCGCGGCTGGCCTGTTGTGGCAGCGCCGCCGCCAGGCCGCCACGCTGCTCGTTGTAACCATCGGCGGCGCCGGCATGCTAAATATCATGCTAAAACTACTATTCCAACGCGACCGCCCTACGCTCTGGGAGGCTTTAGCAATTGAGCACACCTACTCGTTCCCCAGCGGCCATGCGATGGCAAGCAGCGCCCTGGCATTCGCCTTGATAATTCTTGTATGGCACACCAAATGGAGGCTTGTTGCTCTGCTATGCGGTGCCTTCTACATCACTATTATTGGACTTACCCGGATGTATTTGGGCGTCCATTTCCCATCAGACATTATCGCCGGATGGATTGTAAGCCTGGGATGGACCTATTTGGTATATCGCGCGGTATACGGCTTAAAACCGCATAAGCCTTAGCCGGCGGTTTGGCACTTCCCGCATAATCCATAGAATTCCAGACTATGTCGCTCCACTTTAAAGCGCTTACCAATGGCAATTTGCGCCTCCAGCTGATGCAAGTCGTCGCCCAGCACAACATCCTCCACACCATCACACCGATTGCACACTAAATGATGATGGTGTACCTGGCCGGCGAGCTCATAATGGGTTATATCCGGGCGTAGCTGCACTTCTACAACAATGCCTTGTTGCATCAAAAAAAGCAGCTCGCGATAAATCGTAGACTTGTTGGGCATTGAACTAAGCATTAACCGAAGCTCAATAGCTGACAGCGGGCGGGTGGCTTCAGTGAAAGTCGCTACAATCTCTTTGCGTGCCCGCGTAAGCCGAAAACCAGCTTGCTGGACCCTTTGGAATAGTTCTTCTTGCATGAAATTAATTGTAGCGCTATGATATGTCTATTGCAACCAAGTTGCATTAACAACACGGAGGAATGATCAATTGGATTTGGCGTACTCGCTCATTGCAGCCATCAGCATTAGCATTCTTGCTCTAATTGGGCTGTTCTTCGCGCCCAAGAATTGGACGCATAAACGTGAAATTAAGCTGCTCGGGTTTGCCGCCGGAGTACTGCTCGCCACCGCAACCCTGGAACTCTTGCCTGAGGCGGTGGAACATAGTCAAGGGAAATGGGCGTACTACTCAATTTTAGCCGGGATTGTGGGATTTTTCTTTCTTGAAAGAATTTTCAGGTCCTTTCATACCCACCGCAAAGACCAACATCTGAAAGCGGCCGGTTCGCTGGTGATAATTGGCGATGGCGTGCATAACTTTATTGATGGTATGGCTATCGCCGTAGCCTTTCAGGTCAGCCCCATGGTGGGCGTTATAACCACGCTCGCCATAGCAGCTCATGAGCTGCCTCAAGAAATTGCCGATTACATCGTGTTAATACGCAGCGGATATAGCCGAAAACGTGCATTATTGCTGAATTTTGCCTCGGGCCTTACCGCGATAACGGGTGTTTTGCTAGTGTTTGCCCTAGGAGGCATTATCGAATCGATTGAAGGACCGTTACTGGGAATTACGGTTGGCTTCTTCCTCTACATTGCTTCCGCCGACATCATACCCGAGCTTAACCATAAACATGAAGCCGGCGAAAAGTTCTTGCTGGCGTTCATCCTTGGCATAGCCTTGATTGCGGGACTGGTGCTTGCCATCCCCCACGAGTAATTAGCTATAATGAAAAGCATGCAGCATTACCCAAGCCCCGCACTTGATCTAGTTGTCCTTGTCAAAGGAGAGCATCTTTTTGAATGTCTAGAACGGTATGCCGCATCGGTAAAGTACCCAAGCGCTTGGTTAAGCGGTATTGGCGCAGCCTCAAGTGCAACAATCGGTGCCTATGATCCGGCGATCAAAGGCTATCATTGGGAAACCTTTAAAGAACCATTGGAGATTCTCAGCCTGCAGGGCAATCTCAGTTGGGTTGACGGGAAGCCGTTCTGGCATATCCATGGCTCATTTGCTGGACATAATTACCAGTCCATCGGCGGCCACATTAAAGCGTTGGAGATTAGCGTAACCGCCGAACTTACCATCACCCCCCACCCCACATCGCTGACTCGGACTTTCGATGAGGAAACCGGAATCAAGCTATTACGTAAGCAGTAGCCGCCAAACGCTAGGAAGTTGTAATCCGCTTGCGACTGTGTTCGATAATTTCTTTAAGGATTGGCTCGGGGATTGGGTGCTCTTTGGTAAATTGAATCGTTCCTTTTGATAGGCGGAAATTAGCCAGCTTCTCCTTTACGGCTGCAACCGGTTCCGAACCGGGAAATACGCTCATATGAGTTTTGAATGCTGCGAATCCGATTAAATATTTCTTGTGGTATTTAAATGCCGGAATACCGTAACTAATAACTTCCTCGGCTTCCGGAACAGTTTTATGAATAATACTGCGTATTCTCTCAAGCTCTGTCTTGTGCGAGGCGCTCACATTATTGAGATATTCATCAATTACCGACATGGTTTTATTCTAGCAAACAAACCTACATTAAATGTTTACCGAGCTAAAATACTGTTTTACAGAATGGTTACATTATCAAGCGTTGCATTCGCTCCCTTTAAGATGGCATAAGTAACCTTATTCATAGCAGCCCCGTCAAAAATGGCCTGTTTAACGGCAGCATGGTGAAAGGAGACATTCCGCAATGTAGCGTTGCGGAATGATGTCTGCTTCAGTGATGCACTGCCAAATACCGCGCCCTCAAGGGTTTGACCATCGAACGAGATTTTTGAGAGATCGGACTGGCTAAAATCGGTACCAACGATATTAGCATTCTTAAAGCTAGCGCCATGAAGCGCGGAGCCTTTCAGCTTAGTACCGGTAAGGATGGAGCTATCAAAGCATGCATCTCTCAGATCGCTACCGCTCAGATCGGCGTTTGTGAGGTCGGCGTTGAAAAAGTTAGCGCCTTTAAGCGCGGCTGATCTAAGCTTAGCACCGGAAAGGAAACTACCCCTAAAGGATGCTTCGGCAAGGGCGCTGCCGGTAAAGTCGGCCTTCGTAAGATTCGTCTCACTCAAGTCGGCTTTCGTAAGCACGGAATGCTTAAATTTTCTGCTGCCGATATTGGCCCCAATCATATCCCTCATACTGCTCACCGCACTATGCAACGCGGATTCGGACGTTAGCTTTACTTCTGAATGAGGAATTTGCTCCATAATTTCGGACACATCACCAATTGAATCGATAGTCGCTCGGTAGGCTTGGTTATCCCTTTTACCCTGGCTTTTAAAGTCTTGGTATCTTTCTGTAAGATTGGCCAGTAGCTCCTGCACTACATCATCTCGAGCCGGAAACTCTCCATAACGCGCGAATACTTTGTTTAAATGCTGCTCCAATTTCTTTTCCATTATGGTACCTTTCTATATCAAATGATTTAGGATCTGTTTGGCATAATCCCAATTGCGTTTATTAACCTCATAGAGCTTACGGCCAGTCAATGTAATACAATAGTATTTCCTTCGACCGCCCTGGGTTTCGTCGCCCCAGTAGGCAGTAATGTGCCGTTCGTTTTCAAGGCGCTTAAGACTTGAGTACATGGTGGCCTCTTTTAACTCGTACGCGCGATCCGACTTCTCGTAGACGAGCCTGGTTATTTCGTAGCCGTATTTGTCACCGCTCGCTAGCAACCCCAGGATAATTGTGTCAGTGTGGCCGCGAAGGAGGTCCGAACTTATTTTCTTATCTATCATTGTTAAAATGTATAGCACACTACTATGTCTGTCAAGGTAATTAAAATGACCAAAAGAGTTATTATGCATAATTGCATTGGAGGGTCATCGTTCGTACTATCGCAACTATTTTTGCAGATGAAGCGGCAAATATTCCACAACTTCTTCCGGTGCAATCGGGTCGAGTGAAATGACTTGAAACGTACGCTTCGGCTCTACCGACTTATACAACTTATTCTTTGTACGTATTTTAAGTAGCACCGGATTATCGCCTTTATCCGCAACATGCTTAATTACTGCCTGCTCAGACTTAGCGAATAATGGGTCGCCAGGCTCCCCCATAAAGATTGCTTTCATCGCCGTCCACGGACGAGGATGTGGATTTCGTGGTTCGAGGCCGGTTTCACGAATGACCTCGATGTTCTTCTCAATCGTTATGTGATGTAGTAAATTATTCGTCTTGTATGGCTCCCAGTATTTGCGATAGGGCTCAGGGATTTCACCGCTCTTTTCGCCAGCCAAAAAAGCCGCAATGCCATCACGATACATGTCGCTGTCTTCGCCAAACTTTTCGCGCAAAACCTCAGCAAGAGCTGCGTATTGAATGTCGTCAGCAAATTCATTCATACCGTAAGTATAAAACAGATTTTGAGATAAGTACTGGAGGGCCATCTGGGACTCGAACCCAGGACACGCTGCTTAAGAGGCAGCTGCTCTAACCAACTGAGCTAATGGCCCACAAGGGTATATTGGTGCGCCCGGAGAGATTCGAACTCCCGACCCCTTGGTCCGAAGCCAAGTGCTCTATCCGCTGAGCTACGGGCGCCCGTACCGGGATAATACTAGCAAAAAAGGCTTGGTTCGGCTAGCGTCTACCCCTTACATTACCTTCAGAATTGCCAAAAGCGCTTATGCTATATATACTCCAGATAGTACATGCTTTAATCGAGGAGCTACGCAATTGGATACCGCATATAGTGTCTCGGCCCAATCTACGAATTCAGGAGGAAACTCAGTATTCACACTCATACTAGCGTTAATTTTCCTGGGAATACTCATCTTCTCCATCGCATCGATGTGGAAAATTTTCACCAAAGCCGGACAGCCGGGCTGGGCAGTGATTATTCCTTTTTATAATGTCTATGTATTGCTAAAAATCATTGACCGCCCGGGATGGTGGCTTATCCTTTATATTATTCCGTTTGTAAATATCATAGTCTCATTCATTAACGCGCTTGACCTTGCCAAAGCCTTTGGCAAGGGGCCAATGTTCGGTATTTTTGGCAACTTCCTCTTTACATTCGTAGGCTATGCAATACTTGGCTTTGGCAGTGCTCAGTACCATGGGCCGGCCGGAGGCGCAGCCCCCTCGCAACCCATGCCTCCGACTACACCATCGGTAACACCCCCAGCCCCTCCGGCAATGCCGACACCTCCAACCGCCTCAACACCGCCTACCGTTTAGGTTAGGCTCCCCAAAAAAACTCATTATAATACCTGGTGCGCCCGAAGGGATTCGAACCCCCGGCCTTTGGTACCGGAAACCAACGCTCTATCCAGCTGAGCTACGGGCGCAAGCCTCTGGTATTATACCGAGGCGACGGCAGGAGCACCAGCTGAAGGAGCGGAACCAGCGCCTTTCACGACTTGAAGTTTTCGGTAAACAACGGCATACATTCCGGCAAATATTGTCGAGAGCATGCTCGCGGCTATAAATCCAATAAAAGGAAGGATGGCCAATATACTCGAGATAATAGCTAGAACAGCGACCACTAATCCGAGCAGGAAAATGCGCGTTCGATATCCTTTAGTAAGCCGAGCGCTCTCCTTCAATGCCTCAATTGGCGTCACGACTTTATCGGCAATAATATAAAATGCTAGTCCCCACATAATAGCCAGAATAATCCCGGGAACAATAAAGAGAAGTAGGCCTAGGAAAATCGGAACAATAATTAACAAATAGGTGGCAACCATGTAAAGCCATCGCTTATCGAATGTAAACAGCTGAGCAATAGACAGTTGTTTTTTGTCAGCAATAGCAAGTGCAAGCAGCGGTAAGCCTACCGCAAATACTAAAGCTGCAAGCAGGCTAAAAAGAAAAACACCCTG